>JAZSLH010000046.1:0-1665 GCA_045535275.1 Acutalibacteraceae bacterium | reverse complement strand
CCCTCCGTTGACAAGCGGAGGGGTTTTAATATATAATATATATTGTAAAAAATTGTTGTTTTGAGGTGCTTTATGGTAAAACTTTCTCCCTCGGTTTTAACGAGTGATTTTTTAACCCTTAAACCAATTCTTGAGCAGTTTGAGGCTTCGGGCGTTGAAATGCTCCATCTTGATGTTATGGACGGAATTTTCGTTCCTAATATTTCCTTTGGTGTGCCCGTAATTAAGTCCATAAAAGCCCACACAAATATTCCTCTTGATGTTCATCTTATGATTGACCGTCCCCACAGATACATTAAACAGTTCGCCGAAGTTTCCGACTGGCTCGGGTTCCACTATGAAGCGGGGTCCGATGTAGCCGAAACCCTAAAGGAAATTAGAAATCTCGGCTGTAAATCCTGTCTTACAATAAAACCCAAAACCGACCCCGAAGAAATTTTTGAGTTTTTACCCCTTTGCGATATGGTGCTCGTAATGTCGGTAGAACCCGGTTTCGGCGGTCAGAAATTTATGCCAAGTGCTCTGCCTAAAATAAAGGCAATAAGAGCCGAAGCCGAAAGACAGGGACTCGGCCTTGAAATAGAAATAGACGGCGGAATTAACGCCGAAACTGCCCCCCTCGCCGCTAAAGCGGGAGCAACCGTTTTAGTTGCGGGAAATTATGTTTTCTCCTCAAGCGATATTCCCGCAACCGTCAAAGAAATTCGTTCTCTTTAAAATTTTGCTAAAACTGAAACGGCGTTTTTAGAGATAAGTTCTTTGCCGTATTCTTCGGTTTTTGCCTGTTCTATTTGACCGCGGTAGAACTTTTCGGCAAAATCTATTGCACAACTTTCAAAGTTCAGACCCGAATTTGCCCAAATAATCAGTCTGAACCCTTTTTCCATTTTGAAAAATCTGCTGTCGGCAAAATTGTCGCTTTTAGCGGATAAAATTTTTGCCGAAGAAATAGCGTCGTTACAGTTTTTAAAATGTAAAACTAAGGGCGAAACCGCCTTTTCCGACAGTTTAAGAGTTAGTGCGGGTTTAATAAAATAAATATCGCACCCGCCCGATATATTGCCCACTATTTCGGTATAAACTCCCTTTTTCCCAACCGAAAAACCGCTGTCAGTAATTGCCTTTTTAAGAAGCAGTTTAATTACATACTGTGTCTGTTTAGAATCTTCGCAAATCTTTTCTTTTGAACCGAAAAGTCTGGTCATTTCTTCTTTGTCTAGCGAGATTCTGAATCTATCGCCTTTAAGCACCGTGTATGTCATAGACAGCCTCCAAATAAAAAGGGTATAAAATTTTAAAACAAGTTAACACTACCTTTTAAAAAGGTGGTGTAAACTTTGGAAGATAATTCTAAAAAAGAAACAGTAAAACTAATACTAAAATCTGCTTTTGTTACGGCAATTTGCCTTTTGCTTATTGTAATTGGCTTTTTTGCCGCCAAATTCTTTTTGGGTGGATTTTAATATGTAAAGGAAGTATATTATGAACTACAGAGAACTTAAAAGCGGTACTGATGTCAGGGGAATCGCTTCGGATTTAGGCGGTAAAACCGTCAACCTGACAGACACTGCCGTTTTCGATATCACCTCTGCTTTTGCTCTTTGGGTTGCCCAAAAATACGGCAAAAAGACTACTGACCTTAAACTTGCGGTAGGACACGATTCA
>JAZSLH010000109.1:0-2609 GCA_045535275.1 Acutalibacteraceae bacterium | reverse complement strand
TGAATTGGTTCATAAAGACCGCGGGTTGTATCGCCAAGAGAAGCAGAAGCGAGCATTCCGATAGAGCCTGTAATTTGAGAGGCTTCGTCGGAAAGAATGTCGCCAAAGATGTTAGAGGTAACCACAATGTCGAACTGAGCGGGGTTTCTGACTATTTGCATTGCGGTATTATCAACAAGCATATCGGTACATTCTACTTCGGGGTAGTCTTTAGCAACTTTATGAACGGTTTCTCTCCAAAGGCGAGAGGATTCGAGCACGTTTGCTTTATCTACGCTTATTACCCTTTTATCTCTTTTCATAGCGGTTTCAAAGGCAACCTTTGCGATACGCTCAATTTCCATTGTGCTGTATGCTTCGGTATCATAAGCCTCTTCGCCGTATTTACCTTGGCGGCGACCACGCTCACCAAAGTAAATTCCGCCCGTAAGTTCACGCACCATCATAATATCGAATCCTTTTTCAACGATATCAGAACGAAGGGGCGAAGCATCTTTTAAAGCGGGGTAGAGTTTAGCAGGGCGAAGATTGGTATAAAGTCCTAAAGCACTTCTGATTCCGAGAAGGGCTTTTTCGGGACGCTTGTCGCCCGGCAAAGTGTCCCATTTAGGTCCGCCTACCGCACCGAGAAGCACACTGTCAGAAGCCAGACAACCGTCTATCGTTTCTTTAGGTAGACCCTCGCCCACGCTGTCAATAGCAATTCCGCCGATAAGGTAATCTGTAAAGTTAAAGGTGTGGTTATATTTTGAGCCAACCTTTTCGAGTACTTTTACAGCACTTTCAACTATTTCGGGGCCAATTCCGTCCCCTTTTAAAAGAGCAATATTATAGTTCACAATAATTCTTCTTTCTTATTTTATTATTCCCTTTTTTATGGACTCTACAAGTCCGCCTGCGGTTATAATTTTTTGAACAAATTCGGGGAAGGGTTTGGTTTTAAACTCTTCACCGGTAGTACGATTATAAATTACACCATTATCGAGGTCGGCTTCTACCTTATCGCCCTCGTTTATTCCCAAAACGGCTTCGGGACACTCTAAAATAGCAAGACCGATATTTATAGAATTGCGGTAGAAAATTCTTGCAAAACTATTTGCAATAACAAGAGAAATTCCGCTTTCTTTAATAGCAATAGGAGCGTGTTCACGGGAAGAACCGCAACCAAAGTTATTACCGGCAACCATAATGTCGCCAACCTGAACGCGATTTACAAAGGTTTTATCGAGGTCTTCCATACAGTGAGAAGCGAGTTCTTTTTTGTCAATTGTATTAAGATAACGGGCGGGAATGATAACATCGGTATTTACATTATCGCCGTATTTAATAGCGTTTCCTGTAAATTTCATATTACATTACCTCCTTTGGGTCGGTTATTCTGCCGGTTACGGCACTTGCAGCCGCAACTTCGGGGGACGCAAGATAAATTTCAGAACTCGTATGACCCATTCTGCCGACAAAGTTACGGTTTGTAGTTGCAACCGCTCTTTCCCCTGCGGCAAGGATACCCATATGTCCGCCAAGGCAAGGACCACAAGTTGGGGTAGAAACTGCCGCACCTGCTTCGATAAAGATTTTAAGAAGACCCATTTCCATAGCGTCTAAATAAACCTTTTGGGTAGCGGGGATAACGATACAGCGAACATTTTCTGCAACCTTTTTACCCTTCATAATTTCGGCAGCAGCAACTAAATCTTCAAGTCTGCCATTGGTACAAGAACCGATAACTACCTGGTCAATCTCAATATCTCCCGATTCTTCAGCAAGGTGGGTATTTTCGGGAAGATGGGGGTAAGAAACGGTAGATTTTATTTCACTTAAATCGATTACATATTCTTCGTCGTAAACGGCATCATCATCGGCTTTAAATACGGTGGGTTTACGGGTGGAGTGCTGTGCAACATACTCAAGAGTTTTATCGTCAACTTCGAAAATTCCGTTTTTAGCACCCGCTTCGATAGCCATATTAGCCATGCAAAGCCTGTCTGCCATTGAAAGCGAAGAAACGCCCTCGCCCGTAAATTCCATAGAGCGATAAAGAGCACCGTCAACTCCAATCATACCGATTATATGAAGAATTACATCTTTACCCGAAACATATTTATTAAGTTTTCCTTTAAGGGTAAACTTAATAGCAGACGGAACCTTAAACCACGCTTTGCCGGTAGCCATTCCGCATGCCATATCGGTAGAGCCGACACCGGTTGAGAAAGCACCGAGTGCTCCGTATGTACAGGTATGAGAGTCGGCACCGATTACAACGTCGCCCGAAACGACAAGACCCTTTTCGGGAAGAAGAGCGTGTTCAATTCCCATTTGACCGACATCGTAAAAATGCTCAATATTCTGCTCACCGCAGAAACTACGGCACATTTTACATTGCTCTGCCGCCTTAATATCTTTATTAGGGGCAAAATGGTCCATAACCATTGTCACCTTTTTATTATCAAAAACCTTGTCTATACCAAGCTTGTTGTACTCGGCAATAGCAACGGGAGAGGTAATATCATTACCCAGCACCAAATCAAGGTTTACAAGTATTAACTCCCCTGCCTCGACGCTGTCCTTACCACAATGGGCGGCAAGTCGGAGGCCAAGCGGTCTTAGGA
>JAZSLH010000105.1:0-6602 GCA_045535275.1 Acutalibacteraceae bacterium | reverse complement strand
CGGGGGCGGCGGGTTATCTTTGCGTTGCCGAGGGAATGCTTTCGGTTTTAACGGGGGAAGAGATTCCGGAATATTCTTCTACTATAGATAAAAACGAAACCGCACAGGTAAACATTGACTCGTTTACAAGGGATAGCAAACTTGAATTCGGCTACTGTACCGAGTTCCTTTTAAGGCTAACCACCGACAAGGTTGACCCCGACAGTTTTGAGGTTAGCAGAGTTCTTGATATACTAAACGAACTCGGCGGGGAAAGCATTGTCGCTTACAAGCAAGACGATATTGTTAAGGTTCATGTTCACACCTTTACGCCCGGCGATATTCTTTCTAAAGTTCAGTCTTTCGGCGAATTTCTTACCGTAAAAATTGAAAACATGTCAGTAAGCCATTCGGGCGAAGAAAAAACTAAAACCGCCGATAAAAAACCTTTTTGTGTCGTTGCGGTAGCAAACGGCGAGGGTATGTCTTCCCTTTTTACTGATATGGGGGCAGATGTTATTATTGAGGGCGGTCAGACGGCTAACCCCTCTACAAGAGAATTTATTGACGCATTTAAAAAGTGTAACAGCGATAATATAATTGTTCTTCCTAACAATAAAAACATTCTTCTTGCCGCAAAACAGTCGGCTGAACTTTTTAGTGAGGCAAAGGTTCATATTATTGAGACCAAGAATCTTATGCAAGGGTTCAGCGCTCTTTCGGTAATCACTCCGGGTATTACCGACACTGAGTCTATCAAACAGAGCGCAACACGGGCAGCAAACAGCGTTATAGACGGAGAAATTACTAAAGCGGTAAGAGACGCTAATATTGACGGTGTATCAATAAAGAAAGGCGATTTTATGGCAATAAGCGGGGGCAAAATTTCTGCCGTAGCGAAGACTGCTGAAGATGCTTTACTTGAACTCCTTAAAAAATCTGACACGGATTTTTGCGAAATCATTACTCTTTTTTGCGGTAAAGATGTTTCTGCCGAAAGGCGTGTTGCTTTGACAAACACCATTAGTGAAAACTATCCCGACTGCGAAGTTACGGTATATGAAGGCGGTCAACCGCTTTATGATTACTTTGTTGCTATTGAGTAAGTAATTTAGGAGGTAATTATGATTAGTCCTATTAAAGTTGTAATAGATACAAAGGGTTCTGATAACGGACCTTCGGTTTTTATTAGTGGGGCGGCTCTTGCCCTTGAAAAACTAACTGATATTTCTTTTGTTCTTGTAGGCGATGAACAATTTATTGCCCAAGAATGTCTTAAACTTAATATGCCAATGGATAGAGTTGAAATTTTGGACGCTCCCGATGAAGTTACAAATTTTGACAAGCCGGGAGACGCAATTTTCAAAAAGCCCAACTCTTCAATGCTTGTTGCCCTTAAAGCCCTTTCTGAAAGGGACGACCTTTTCGGAATGATTTCGGCAGGAAATACAGGGGTTCTTCTTGCGGGAGGTATGCGACATCTCTCGAAAGAAAGAAGGGTAAGACCTTGTTTGTCGGCGGTTCTCCCCTGTCAAGACGGGTCATTCACCTGCCTTGTTGACACAGGCGCTACTATTGACTGTACCCCCGAAATGTTACATCATTTTGCACTGCTCGGTTCCGAATTTATGCGTGATACCTATCGCATAGAAAACCCAAAGGTTGCTCTTTTATCTAACGGCGCAGAGGCTTCAAAAGGAAACGCTTTGGTTAAAGAAACCTATCCCATTTTAGCCGAAGACCAGCGGATTAACTTTGTTGGCAACATTGAGGGTAACAACGCTCTTTCGGGTGAATGTGACGTTCTGGTTTGCGACGGATTTGCAGGAAATCAGGTGTTTAAGGTTACTGAAGGAACGGCCACTAGAATTATTACAGATATTGTAAAATACGCAAAACGGGAAGGTTCGAGTGAGGTTTTAGCCCTTGCACAGCACCTTATGAGCGTTTATGATATTGGTTCTCTTGGCGGAGGAAATATCTTAGGTCTTAGAAAACCCATTATAAAGGCAAGAGGTAATTCGGGCGAAAAGGTTATCACTTCAATAGCCGAGATGTTCCTAAACATAGCACAAAATAAAGAAATTTTCGACTCAAGTAAAAATACTATTTAAGAGAGGTTAAAAACAATGTCTAAAATTAAAATTATGTGTACATCGACAGGTTGTATAGAATATGCGCCTGAACGCTACAGAAACCTTGGTATTGACATTATAAGAGTTCATATATTCTTTGAGGGAAAAGAATATAAAGAGGGCCTCGACCTTGACCCTGTAGATTTTTACCAAAAACTTGAAACCATTGAGAACCCAAAAAACAATCTTCCCCACACCGGTATGCCAGACACAAAAGATATTCAGGATTGTTTTGAAAACGCAATTGCAGAAGGTTATGACGAGGCAATGGTTTTTGCAATTTCGTCGGCACTCGGCGGCACATACAACAAAATTTGCCTTATTGCAAAGGAATATGAAGACCGTCTTAAAATTAATGTAATTGATACAAAAATCACTTGTTTCGGTGAAGGTTTGCTTGCGATTAAGGCAAAAGAATTTGCTGACAAGGGTATGTCAAGCGAGGAAATCTTAAAAGAAATTAAGTGGATGATGAAGCGTCAGGTATTTATGGGCATTGACGGAAAACTTGATTATCTTATTTACAACGGAAGACTTAAAGGCGGAAAGGCTTTTATGGGTCAAATGCTTAATATCTGCCCTGTTGTTCACTTTAACGAGGACGGAGAGTGTGTTGCCCTTGAAAGCGTTCGCACACAGAAGAAAGCACTTGTCCGCACCTGCGAAATTCTGAAAGATATTATCGGCGACCGTGACCCTAAAGATTATCTGCTTTGGCACATATATACAGGACCGTCCCTTATAACTACACTTAAAGATATTGAGGGTAAATTCGGAATTAAAACCAACCACGAAGCAGTTATTATGTCGCCGGTAAGCGGTTGTCATAACGGACCCTGGCTTGCGGGATACGGACTTGCACTTCTTCGCAGAGAAGACGAGCCGTTGGAGGACTGATATGGTAGAAATAAGAGAGGTTAAAAATCGGCACGATATTAAAGAATTTATTGAGTTTCCTTTAAGACTTTATAAAAATTGCCCCTATTTTGTTCCTCCTCTTTACAGTGACGAAAAGAAACTTCTTAAATCGGGCGGGAATTCTAACGATTCTTCTTCGGTCTTCTTTATTGCTGAAAGGGACGGGAAAACTGTTGGAAGAATTCACGGAATAATTCAGTGCCAGTTTAATAGTATTCACAAGGTTTCGCAAGTGCGTTTTACAAGATTTGACTGTGTAGACGACCAGGAGGTAGCCTCGGCCTTAATTTCGGCGGTTGAAAACTGGGGAGCCCAAAACAAAATGACCGAAATCTGCGGTCCGCTTGGTTTTAGCGACCTTGACCGAGAGGGGCTGCTTGTTGAGGGATTTAGGGAAAATTCAACCTTTGAAGAGCAGTACAACTTTGAATATTACGGCAAACTTTTAGAGGGTGCCGGTTTAAAGAAGGACGTTGACTGGCTTGAATATGAACTTAAGAAACCTGAAAACCGCAACCTTATGCTAAAAAAGGTGGCAAACCGAAGCCTTGAACTTAACAAACTTCATCTTGCTGACCATAATATGTCAAAAAGAAAGTATATAAACAAATACAGAGACGGTTTTTTTGACTGCATTGATGAATGTTACCGTCATCTTTACGGAACGGTTCCTATTTCAAAAGAGGCTCAAGACGAACTTATCCGCCAGTTTATGTTAATCATAAACAAAAAGTATGTTATTTTTATTTGTGACGAAAAGGATGATGTTGTAGCACTTGGTCTTTGTTTCCCCGCAATTGGGGACGCTTTTAAGAAAAGCGGAGGACGACTTACGCCTTTTGCTCTCTTAAGGCTCTTAAAGATTGTTAAAAATCCAAAAGTGCTCGATTTAGGTCTTGTAGCCGTCAGACCCAAATATCAAAATTCAGGGGTTAATGCGGTTATTGTGGACACTCTGCTTGATGTGCTTGACGAAGGCAAGGTTTTATCCTGCGAAACAAACCTTAACCTTGAAACAAATACGGCAGTTCAGTCACAGTGGAAATATTTTTCCGCCCGTCAGCACAAACGCAGACGCTCTTATATTAAAAAGATTGGAGAATAAATATGCTTGAACAGTTAAAAGAATTGCTCGCAAACATACTCCCCGATATTGACCTTTCTAACGTTACGGAAGAGTCCAGACTAATCGAGGACCTCGGTTTTGACTCACTCGCGCTTATGATGCTTTCAATGGAGATTGAGGACGCTTTCGGCTTTAAGTTTACCGAATTTGTTTATTTTAAAACGGTTGGAGATGTCTGCGGATATCTTGAAAGCAGAATATAATGAAACAAAAACTTCCTAAACTTTAAAAGTTTAGGAAGTTTTTTGTTAAAGTTTAATTTCACAAAAGCCGTTACTGTTTAGGGCAAGTACCGTTTTAAAACCGCAGTTTTTGGCGAGTGCTTTTGCGTTTTCGAAGTTATAGCCTATTCTGTCGGTGCTATGGGCATCGCTGTTTATGATTAATTTTCCGCCCATTTCACAAAGGGCAGACAGCCAACAGCGAGCAGAAACTGAAGCCTCTTTTTCATTATTGCGGAATGTATGAGAAGTATTAAGTTCAAAGGGTTTTCCAGTTTTGGCAAGTTTTTCAAGGGCTAAAAGCATTGGTTTTTTATATCTTATATCCTGTTCATTAAAAAACTTGAACTCTTTGTTAAACTTATTTATAAGGTCGAAGTGGCCGAAAAAGGTTATTTCTTTTTTATCAGATGCGGTTGCCATTTTTTCAAAATAATCACTTGCAAAGGCGTAACCGTCACAGCCGTAAAAATCCTTTAAAACCGCTTTGAAAACCTTTTCGCTGTGGTCAACCGAGATATAGTTGCCGTCTTTGAAAAAGCCGTGACATGAGCCTATAACATAATCAAAGGGCGTAAGGTCTATTTCGCTTAACAGGTCATACTCCGTTCCGAGCAAAACATCAATTTGACCCTTATATTTATCACGAAGAGAGAGTATTTCAGCAATATACTTTTTCTGCTTATTCTCATTCATATTCCAAGAACTGTCAAAACTTAAATAGGAATGGGACGAAAAGCCGTAACTTTTAAAGCCCTTTTCTATCGCAGATGTGAGCATTTCTTCGGGCGTGTTTAACCCGTCGCAATAGACAGTGTGTGTATGAAGGTCGGATATCATTTAGTCATTTTCTCCTGTTTAACCTTGTGGTCAATTATATTACGTGAAGCAAGTTCGCTTCTTATATCCTCGGTGGATATTCCCATTTGAACCATTAACACCATTACATGATAAGCAAGGTCAGCGATTTCGTAAATTGTTTCAGCCTTATCTTGAGATTTTGCACCGATAATAACTTCGGTACTTTCCTCCCCTACTTTTTTAAGAATTTTATCAATTCCTTTTTCAAAAAGGTAGGTAGTGTATGAGCCTTCGGGCATAGTATTTTTTCTGTTTAAAAGAAGAGCGTAAAGGTCGTCCATAGTGAATGCAACATTCTCTTCGCTCTCGAATACCGCTTCATTAAAGCAAGAATCTGCCCCCGTATGACAAGCGGGACCGTCCTTATTAACTAAAACGACTAAAGCGTCTTTATCGCAGTCGGCAGTAATGCTGACAATGTGCTGAACATTGCCCGAAGTTTCTCCCTTTCTCCAAAGTTCGTTTCTTGACCTAGAGTAGAAACAAGTTCTCTGCTCTTTAAGGGAAATTTCAAGGCTTTCTTTGTTCATATAAGCAAGAGTTAAAACCTTTTTACTTGTTGCGTCAACTACTATTGCGGGGATAAGTCCCTTTTCGTCAAATTTAAGCGAATTTATATCTAACATAACTATCTCCTAACGTTTATTCCGTTTTGTGCTAACTCATTTTTAAGGTCTTTAATACTGACCTCGCCAAAATGGAAGATTGAAGCGGCAAGACCTGCATCTACCTTATCAAGTGTATTGAAAAGGGTTATAAAATGGTCAATATTTCCTGCTCCACCCGAGGCAATAACGGGAACATTTACGGCATTGCACACCGCGTCTAACATTTCAAGGTCAAATCCGTTTTTAACTCCGTCAGTGTCGATTGAGTTAACAACAATTTCGCCTGCACCATTTTCAGCACCGCGTTTTATCCACTCTATAGCATCGATACCGGTGTTTTCTCTACCGCCCTTTGCAAAAAGGGTAAATTTACCGTTTACTCGTTTGATGTCGGCCGAAAGCACAACGCATTGGTCGCCATATTTTTTAGCCGCTTTTGCAATAAGATTAGGGTTTTTTATAGCACCCGAATTAATGCTTACCTTATCGGCTCCGCATTTAAGAACACGGTCAAAATCATCAAGAGTATTTATTCCTCCGCCAACAGTCAGCGGAATAAATATTTTAGAGGCAACCTCGGTTAAAATCTCGATAAAAAGTTTTCTACCCTCGCTTGAAGCGGTAATATCGTAAAAAACAAGTTCATCTGCCCCGTTTTCACTGTAAAATTTTGCAAGGTCAACCGGCGAAGAAACATCGGCAAGGCCTAAAAAGTTTACTCCCTTAACTACCCTGCCGTCTTTAACATCAAGAC
>JAZSLH010000033.1:0-4448 GCA_045535275.1 Acutalibacteraceae bacterium | reverse complement strand
CCCCAGAACAGACTTGGTTTTTCAAAACTTGAAACGCTAAAACCCGAATTATTAAGGCCGTACTGTACAAAATTACGGATATTTGGGTCGTCTTCCAATAGATATATCATAGAAACCTCCTTAACTGCATAAGCAAAGGCGAAAAGCCTCCCTCTAAAATCAGGCTTAGGATTATTCGTGTTTGCTTAATCATATATATTATAACGCTCGTTAGAAATTTCTTCAATAATCTTTATTCAAATTTTAAATTTTTTGAAATATTTAAAGAAAAAATCAAATAATTTATTTACAAGCAGTTATTTTTTTGGTATAATGATGCAGTAAATTTTTGTTATGTGTTTTTTCATAACTTAAGGGGAGTAAAAAACTATGAGTAGAATGGTCGGAACAATCTCCAGAGGTGTTCGTGCACCAATTATTCGAAAAGGGGACGATATTGTTCAAATCGTGACTTCTTCCGTTTTAGAAGCAGCAAAGTGTGACGGCTTTGAAATTCACGACCGCGATATAATTGCAATGACCGAGGCAATCGTTGCTCGTGCCCAGGGAAACTATGCTACAACTAAAGATATCGCGGATGACGTTAAGGCAAAATTTGGCGGCGGAACCGTCGGTGTAATTTTCCCAATCTTAAGCCGCAACCGTTTTGCTATCTGTCTTCGCGGAATAGCCCAGGGTGCGAAAAAGGTAGTTTTAGTTCTTTCATATCCGTCTGATGAGGTTGGCAACCACCTTATCTCTCTCGACGCTATGGACGAAAATGGGGTAGACCCTTATAAAGATGTGCTCGACCTTGCTACCTACCGCAAACTTTTCGGCTTTGAGAAACACACCTTTACGGGCGTTGACTATGTTGAATATTATGAACAGTTAATCAAAGAAAGCGGTGCCGAGGCAGAAATAATTTTTGCTAACGACCCCCGTGCTGTTTTAAACTATACTAAAAATGTTCTTTACTGTGATATTCATACCAGAAAACGCACCCGCCGTCTTCTTCAAAAGGCAGGGGCTGAAAAACTTTTCGGTTTAGATGAAATCTTAAACACTTCTGTAAACGGTAGCGGTTTTAATGAAGATTACGGTCTTTTAGGTTCCAATAAAGCAACCGAAGATACCGTTAAACTTTTCCCCAGAAATTGCCAACCTGTAGTTGACGCTATTCAGGAAAAAATCAAGGCTGCAACCGGCAAAAATGTCGAGGTTATGGTTTACGGCGACGGCGCTTTCAAAGACCCCGTAGGTAAAATCTGGGAACTTGCCGACCCTGTAGTTTCCCCCGCCTATACCGGTGGTCTTGAGGGAACTCCTAACGAACTTAAACTTAAATATCTTGCCGACAATGATTTTGCAAACCTTTCGGGCGACGCTTTAAGAGAAGCGATTAAAGAAAAAATTCATCAGAAAGATGATAACCTTGTCGGTAAAATGGTTTCAGAGGGAACTACTCCCAGAAGACTTACCGACCTTATCGGTTCGCTTTGCGACCTTACTTCCGGTTCGGGCGACAAGGGAACACCTATTGTCTTCATTCAAGGCTATTTCGATAACTATACCGCAGAATAGATTTTTAGCGGGGGCTAATCGCCCCCGCATTTGATTTATAGGAGATATATATGAAAAAAATTGCTAGTTTTACCGTTGACCACGACAAAGTAGGAAAGGGAATGTATATTTCCAGAATTGACGGCGATATTATAACCTACGATGTTCGAATGAAAATACCAAACGGCGGAGATTATCTGCCTTATGCCGCCGCCCACACAATAGAACACCTTTTTGCAACCTTTGCAAGAAACTCAAGTATTGCCGATGATGTAATCTATGTTGGACCAATGGGTTGCAGAACGGGTTTTTACTTCTTAACCCGTGACTTAGTTTCAAGAAAAGATGCAATAGAACTTGTCACTAAAAGCATGAAATTTATTGCAGAATATAGCGGAGAAATTCCGGGAGTAAGCCGAAAAGAGTGCGGAAATTATTTAGAACATGACCTGATTTGTGCAAAAGAAATAGCCGCCGATATGGTTGCCGTACTTGAAAACTGGAAAGAAGAAAATCTTGATTATAATTGCTAAAAATTATAACAAATTTTTGTTATAGAATACTAAAACATAAAATAATCAATAGTAAATTTTTTTGCACAACTAATTTACATAAAGTTTATTTTTATTGTTAAATAAACAGCCGAGATATTAACATTATCCACCGAGTTATCCACATTTCAGGCTGGTTTTCGCCTTAAAAACCGCTAAACAGCGTTAAAAGAGTGTGGAAAACTCGGTTAATAAGTGTAATAACGCAAAAGGTTTATCTTGTTTACATAATGCAAATTTTATGTCGAAATTGCTAAAATTTTGTAACAATTTTTAGCCCTTTAAAGTGCCAATGTGCAGGCTTATAACATAATAAAAATAAGTGCTAAAATAAGTTTTTCATCGGCGTTGTCAGAAACCAAAAGCAGAATAATTCCCAGTATCAAAAGGGTGTCCGAATTTTTAAGAAGTTCTGAAATATTAAAATTCTTAAAAAGACCTAAAAGTTCAGAGTTGTTGTTTTGGGGAGAGCGTGGGCAGAAACCTTTAGCGGACTGTGAATTATAATCGGCAGAAGGAGTTTCCTTGTCAGGTAAAGTCTGCGCTGCCCCTTTTGGAATTGAAATAAAATCGGGGTATGGAGGCATAGTTCTGCCACCGTAAAGTTCTCTCATTCTTCTTGTTGATTCATCTTTAAGGCGGTCAAATTCTTCTTTTGTAAGTTCTGCCAATCTTTCCACCTTCGTTCATAGAAATGTTATAGGTTAAAAATGCCCATATCTTTAAGCAGCGGGGCAAGTTCAATAAGTTTCAGTATTTTTATTGCACTGTCGACTTTTGCCTGTCTTTCAGGGGTTAAATTAGGTTTTAGTGCTAAAAGCAGTTTAACTCGGCTGTCATCACCCGTACCTTGTTTCATCATTCCCATAAGCCTTGTTATTGCACCAATATCAAGGTCGCCTAATATATCGGGCTCGGCAGGTTCTTCAGGTTCTTCTTTGCCTAAAAGACTTTGAGCCATCTCTTTTATCCGCTGCATACCCGACGGATTATTTAAAAGTTCAGAAAGTTTTTCGCTTAAATCGTCCATAACTTCTACCTTCTGCCCATAAGACTTGCAAGTAAAGCCTTTGCTTCGGGGGAGGAAAGCAGTTTTTCTCTTGCTTCTTTATTGTTTATAAGTGAGCGTAAAACCTCTTTGTCTGTTTCGTTTAGTGAGGAAAGCAAGGCCTCCTTGTCGCCGTTTTTAATTGCCTTTTTAATCGCTTCGGAATCTTTTTGGTTTAAAACAGAGTTTATTTTTTTAGGGTCAATGCTGTTATTCACTCTAATCACCTCCGCTTAAGCAAACACGAATAATCCGAATCTGATTTTAGAGGGAGGATTTTCGCCTTTTCTTATGCCTTTTTATAAGTTTTCGCAAAAACAATAAAACTATTCGGGGGTTTATGTTATTGGTTTGTGTCTCCGTTCTGTCTTTTCTTCATTCTCTGCCAGTTTATAAATCCGTATAAATCGTTAAAAAGGAAGGCTATAAAGCAAACAACAACCGAGATATAACGGGTGTTAGAAAAACTTGCAAGTGTCCACATAATTATTAAAATAATGTCGTTTGCCGAGTAGGCAAGTGCAAAAAACGGACTTCTTCTAAAACATAAATAAACCGCTACAAAACTTGTTGTTATTGAAACCGTGCTGACAAGCAAATTTGCGGTGTTAAAATACTTTAAAATGAAATAAAAAACAATCGTTACAATAACCGCCAAAATCCACATAAAGATTTGTTCTCTCTTGCCGATACCGCCTACTTTAACCTCCGCTTTGCTTTTTTTAAACGGGTTTAAAAGCCACGAAATAAGGCAGAAAACCGCCATCGGAAGCGACATACCAAGATATGTAATCATCTCGCCGAAATAAGAGTAACTATAGGAAATAACAGCGTAAATAATACAAAAGAAAATCATAAGTATCTGACCAAACGGATTTCCTTTGGCACAAAAAATCAGTGCCGTTACCCCAACAACCGAGGCAAACAGGGTTAAATAGTTTGAGCGGTCAAAAACCAAAAAAGAAACTGTAATTAAAAGGGTCGACAAAACCCAAAGAACAATTTCAAATTTTGTAAAATAACTTATCAGCCTTTTCATAAAAACCTCCAAAAAAGCATCCGCATACACATCTTCAAAGACCTAACGATGTGTAAACGGATGCTGTTTTGCATCTCACTACCCGGTGGCAGTTAATATTTTCCTTAATTATACCATAAAAGGCAGTCTTGTCAACTACCACAAAAAATAAAAACTCCAAACCCAACCTAAAGGTTGAATTTGGAATTTTGGTCGAGGTGACAGGACTCGAACCTGCGGCATCTAGTTCCCAAAACTAGCGCCCTACCAACTGGGCGACACCTCGATA
>JAZSLH010000110.1:0-3815 GCA_045535275.1 Acutalibacteraceae bacterium | reverse complement strand
TTTCCCCCGGTTTCGACCCCGAAATTGTGGGTTACTGTGTTGAGAATAATATTCCCGTAACCCCCGGCTGTACTAACCCAAGCGAAGTTTCTGTCGCTCAAAAAATGGGGCTTGAGGTTGTTAAATTCTTCCCCGCAGAAGCAGCAGGTGGCCTTAAAGTTCTTAAAGCACTTGCAGGTCCTTTCCCCAAAATGCGTTTTATCCCAACCGGCGGAATTTCTCCCGCAAACCTTAACGAATATCTTGCTTTCCCCAAAATTATTGCTTGCGGCGGAAGTTGGATGGTTCCCGAAAAGTTAGTTGATAATGAAGACTGGGACGCTATTACCGAACTTGCTAAAGAAGCCGTTCTTACTATGCTTAACGTTAAAATTGAGCATATCGGTATGAATAGCGAAAACGAAGATGAATGCAGAAAAACTGCGGCTCTTCTTTCGGCTATTTGCGGTAAACCTCAAGATGAACGCGCAAAGGCTATTTTCGCAGGTCCTCAGTTCGAAGTTATGAAGTTTATGGGGGTTGGCAAATACGGCCATATTGCTCTTTCGGTAACTTCGGTTAAACGCGCAGTTCGCTTCTTTGAATCTCAAGGTTTCGAGTTTGATTACGACTCTATCATGACCGAAGACAACGGCGAAATGAAGTTTATCTACTTTAAAGACGAAATTGGCGGATTTGGAATTCACCTAATTAAAGCAAAATAACAACTAAAGGAACTCTTTTGAGTTCCTTTTTTTATTGCAAAGTTTGTCAAACTATGTTAAAATGTTTTGAAGCATAAATATATGTGCATAATATGTTTATTCGAATTTTCGGAGGATGAAATGCTTAAACTCGAAAATATTTATTATAGCGTAGGCGATACCGACATTATAAACGGTATCTCTATGGAAATTAGTGAACGTTTTGTTGCAATAACAGGCCCTAACGGAAGCGGTAAATCTACCCTGGCTAAAATAATTGCAGGTATCATTACCCCTACCTCGGGTAAAATTTACCTGGACGGCGAAGATATTACTAATATGTCTATAACTGAACGTGCAAACAAAGGCATCAGTTTTGCCTTTCAGCAACCCGTTCGTTTTAAAGGTATTACGGTTAAAGACCTTATTTCTTTGGCGTCGGGCAAAAAACTTTCAATTACCGAAGCCTGTCAGTATCTTTCGGAAGTCGGTCTTTGTGCCCGTGACTATATAAACCGCGAAGTAAACGGCTCACTTTCGGGCGGAGAACTTAAAAGAATAGAAATTGCTATGATAAATGCTCGGGGTACAAAACTTTCGGTTTTTGACGAGCCCGAAGCAGGAATTGACCTTTGGTCTTTCCAGAACTTAATTAAGGTTTTTGAAAAAATGTATGAAAAGAATAAGGGTTCAATCCTTATAATTTCACACCAGGAAAGAATTCTTGATATTGCCGATAAAATCTTGGTTTTAAAGGCTGGAAAAATTGATAAAATAGGCACAAAAGATGAAATTATACCCTCTCTACTAGGGATAGAATCTGGTTGCCGCTATGTTCAGGAGGAGAAGTAATGGATAATATTCAAAAACACCTGCTTGAACAAATTGCCGACCTTCACGATGTTCCTCAAGGAGCATATTCTCTTCGGATAAATGGCGCTCTCCACGGCAAAAATTCGTCTAAAAACATTGAAATTATTAAAAAACAGGACAAGCCGGGTATTGATATTTATGTAAAACCGGGCACAAAAAAGGAAAGCGTTCATATTCCGGTTCTGCTCTCTCAAACCGGACTTAAGGAACTTGTTTATAACGATTTTCATATTGGCGAAGATTGCGACATTACAATCGTTGCAGGTTGCGGAATTCATAACGGCGGAGATGAAAACAGCGAACACAGCGGAATTCATGCGTTTTATGTAGGCAAAAACGCTAAACTCAAATATGTTGAGAAACATTATGGAAGCGGTGACGGAAAAGGAAAAAGGGTAATGAACCCTACTACTGTCATTGAACTTGACGAAAATTCATATATGGAAATGGAAACGGCTCAAATCAAGGGCGTTGATGATACCATTCGTGTAACAACGGCAAAACTTGAAAAGGGCGCTACCCTAATTGTTGGCGAAAAACTTATGACCCACGGCGACCAATACGCTGAAACCCGTTTTACAGTTGACCTAAACGGAGAAAATTCGGGAGCCCATGTCGTTTCACGCTCGGTCGCAAAGGAAAACTCAAAACAACTTTTCGTCTCAAAAATCAACGGAAACAATGCTTGTTCGGGCCACACCGAATGTGATGCAATTATTATGGACAATGCCTCGGTTTCGGCCGTTCCCGAAATAATGGCTAACCACACCGACGCTATGCTTATTCACGAAGCGGCAATCGGTAAAATTGCGGGAGAGCAACTTATTAAACTTATGACTTTAGGCCTTACCGAAAAACAGGCCGAAGAAGAAATCATAAACGGCTTCCTAAAATAAAAAAATCCCACGCACAGCGTGGGATTTTTTGTTGCTTATTTATCTGCAAGTGCTCGGTCAAGCCAGGTTGTAGCAAACTGCATTGCTTCGGCAAAACCGTTTTTCTCGGTCGACTTTGTTACGTTATCAAGTTTTTCCGAATCGTTCTTTATAAGTTCAACCTTAATTTTGTCGGCAACTTCAAGGTCGCCCTCTTTGTGTGAAGAAAGAATCTCAAGTCTGACAACAAACTTTTCGGTCATCTCACCAAAATAAATTGTGTTTCCCTTGCGAACAAGGGGTTTATCTTTATAGGTTAAAAAGTCACTCACGTCTGTTCTCCTTAATTCTCGTCAAGTTTTCCGTAAAGATTAAATCTGAAAAGCAAAGATTCGTCATCGGGGTTAGTACAGCGAATGGTAGCCTCTGAAACCTTTGCCCCGTTTAAGATATTAGCAATACCCATAATCTGACAGAGTTTAGAACGGAGGTTAAGACAATCGCCTTCGGCGGTTTCAAGGTAAACATCGCCTTTGCAATGGTCAAGTGCTTCGATAAACTTGTTAAAGTCAATATTGTGAATCTGAATTTTATCCATAAAAATCCTCCTTATAATCTTCATACAAAGCAATTATATATTAAAAAACTCCTTGTGTCAAGAGTGTTAAATACTTGACAATCTCAATATATTCTTGTAATATTATTAGAGTTATATGCTATTTATAGAATATTCCTTATTGGAGGTTATTATATTATGAAAAACGGCGAAAAGAGTATGGACACAATAGTTTCCCTTGCCAAAGCGCGTGGTTTTGTCTTTGCGGGAAGTGAAATATACGGCGGTCTTTCAAACTCTTGGGATTACGGCCCTTTAGGTGTCGAGTTTAAAAACAATGTTAAAAAGGCCTGGTGGAAAAAGTTTGTTCAGGAAAATAAATATAATGTAGGGCTTGATTCTGCTATTATTATGAACCCTGAAACCTGGGTAACCTCAGGTCACGTTGGCGGTTTCTCCGACCCTTTAATGGACTGTAAGTCTTGTCACGCAAGACACCGTGCCGATAAACTTATCGAAGATTTTGGCGGCCGTGCCGAAGGTATGACCTTCGAACAAATGAGCGAATACATAAAAGAAAACGGTATTGTTTGCCCCGAATGTGAAAGCAAAGACTTTACCGATATTCGTAAGTTTAACCTTATGTTTAAAACCTTTATCGGCGTTACCGAAGACGCTTAATATGAAGTTTATCTTCGCCCCGAAACTGCTCAGGGTATTTTCGTAAACTACGCTAATATTCAACGTTCTACCCGTAAAAAACTTCCCTTTGGTGTTTGCCAAATCGGTAAATCTTTCCGTAACGAAATTACCCCCGGTAACTTCATT
>JAZSLH010000102.1:0-8049 GCA_045535275.1 Acutalibacteraceae bacterium | reverse complement strand
CTGAATATGCGGTTACGGTTCTTTGGGAAAATTCTTCGGGTTCGGTTGGACATATCTTTGCCTCCATAGCCGACGGGATAACCTTAAGCCAACACAATTAAAAGGATAAGCAAATACGAACAATTGACTATACGAACCCATTTTGATAAAATATCAATGGGTTCGTATTTTTTACAAAGGAGAAAAAAGTTGAAAAAAATTGAAATAGAACGCAAATTTTTAATTAAGATGCCTGACATATCTATATTGGACTTTGATTCGATTATAGAGATTGAGCAGACCTATACACTTGTAGGGGTTCGCCTTAGAAAATGGACCGAAAACGGAAAAACAATCTACATAAAAACGTCCAAACAAACGCTAAGTGACCTTTCGAGAATTGAAACCGAAGAAGAAATTTCTAAAGAAGAATATTCCAAACTTAAAGCCTTTGCCGACCCTAACCGAAAAACACTTGAAAAAACCAGATACCGATTCCCTATTGAGAACAAGGTAATTGAGATAGATATTTTCCCGTTTTGGAGAAATCAGGCAATTTGCGAGGTTGAACTTGAAAGCGAAGAGGAAAAATTTAATCTTCCAAAGTTTATTAAGGTTATCAGAGAAGTGACCTTTGATAAGGCATACAAAAATTACGCCCTTTCAAAAGAAATTCCAAAAGAGGAAATTTTTTGAAACTTTTCTCCTTTTTAATTTGTATTACTTATGAAAGAGGGTGTTAGTATGGACGGCAGATTTCCAAACAATATGACGATAGACGCTGTTTTTGACAAGTACTGCGACACGGTTTATCGCCTTGCTTTTGCACGAACAAAAAATCGGTTCGACGCAGAAGACATTCTGCAAACGGTTTTTATAAAACTGATGAAAACAGACGCCTGTTTCGAAAATGAGGAGCACCTTAAGGCCTGGCTTTTAAAGGTTGCCATCAACAGTTCAAAAAATCTGCTGACTTCTGCCTGGATGCGTCTTACCGAGGGAATCAAAGACGATTATTTTGTTGATATGCCCGAAAATACCGAAGTGTATACGGTTGTTTGCAGTCTTGAGTCAAAATACCGCACCGTTATACACCTGTTTTACTATGAAGGATACTCTTTAAAAGAGATTGCCGATATTTTAAACTCTAACGAGGCAACAATTAAAACCCGTCTTTCAAGAGCAAGAAGCAAACTTCAGTCCAAACTGAAAGGAGAAGATTTCGGTGTTTAAAGAAAAGTACACAAGAGATAACCAAAAGATAACGGCAGACCCCGCAGTTAAAAAGTATATAAAGTCAAAACTTCAGGGGGAAAAGGCCGCGCCGCTCAAAAAAGTCCCCGTTAACGCATATATTGCCGCGGCACTCAGTGTTTGCCTTGCGGTTGGTGTGATTTTTACGGCGGGAATAACAGCCTCTAATCAAACTCAAATCGCAAACGGTCTTGTTACTGACCTTACTTATGACACAATATACGACTCTGTAAAAAAAGCGGTTAAAGACAATAATAATCTAGTTCAGTATATTACTGACAGTCTGGTCGGAACTACTGACGGCTCTGTCAGAAACGAGGCCAGTGAAGATGCTGCTATGGGAACGGATGACAAAAGTTCTTCAACCAATAATCAGGTTGAGGGTGTAGACGAAGCAGACAGGGTTAAAAACGACGGAAAATATATTTATGCACTTTCAAACGGCAGTATAAAAATTATTGACTCAAACTTTGGAAAACCGAAAAAAGTTTCTCAAATTTCCGTTACAGAAAATGACGAGTGGGCAAATGAATTTTTTATAAAAGAAAACCGAGTTGCCGTAATAGTTTCTTCTAACGACTCGGCAGACATTGTAAAAATTAAAATTTATAATACCGAAAACAAAGAAAAACCCGTTTTAATTGATACAGTTTCACAAAGCGGATATGCTCTAAGTTCCCGTATGATTGGAAATACGGTATATTTACTTTCAAATTATTCGGTATATAGAGGCGAACTTGACAAAACCAAGCCCGAAACCTTTGTGCCCTGTGTTGACCAAAAGCCTGTCGAGGAAAAGGATATATCGCTTATAAACAACTTCTCATATCCTACCTATCTTGTAATTACCGCAACCGATATTATCTCTGCTGCCTCTACCGCAAGTGAGTCGGTGCTTGGCGGAGCAGAAAATGTTTACTGCGACGAGGACAGTCTTTACTACACCTTTACAAAGTACGGCAAAATGTATGACGGCAGTAATACGGTATCGGCTAACACGACTATTGTTAAACTTGCTTTGTCGGGTAAAGATATTACGGTTGTTGCAGACGGCAAGGTTGAAGGAGTGCCTTTAAATCAGTTCTCTATGGACGAATATAAAGGAAATCTCCGCATTGTTACAACCAGCGAAAAAACAATAGTTTATGACGGATTGTTAGACGATTTCAGCACTTCTGATATGGCGAGAAGCGAAACTGTGTCGCAGACAAACTGCCTTTTTATACTTGACGAAAACCTTGAAACTATCGGAAAGATAACCGACCTTGCTCCAAGTGAGAGGGTTTACTCGGTTAGATTTGACGGCGAAATCGGATATTTTGTTACCTTCAGGCAGGTTGACCCGCTTTTCACGGTTGACCTTGCCGACCCGAAAAACCCAAAGGTTTTAAGCCAACTTAAAATTCCGGGATTTTCCGAATATCTCCACCCCTTTACAGACGGTTTGCTCTTTGGTTTCGGCAAATCGGCCACCGAAAACGGACTTGTTACGGGACTTAAACTTTCAATGTTCAATGTTTCAGACCCGACAAATGTCACCGAACAAGAGGTTAAGCAGATTGACGCTAACTGGTCGGAAGCAAGTAATAACCACAAGGCAATTATGGTAGACAGTTCGAAAAACATTATCGCCTTTGCCGCAAATGACGACTTTGGAAAAGCCAAGGTGTATATTTACGGATATACAAAGTCAAAAGGGTTCTTTGAAAAGGCTCAAATGAATATTGAAAACAAGTGGTTTTCAGGAGCAAGATTTATGTGGATTGGAAACTACTTCTATGTAGTTTCGGAAAGCGAGATATATTCCTATTCGTTAGACCTTTTCGCACCTACCTCTACCCTTTCTTTCTAATATTAAAGCCCGACACATTATAGTGTCGGTCTTTTTTTACATATCTTTAATAAGTTTTTGCTGACGGATATCTTCGCCTATAAATTTCTTCATATCGTAGTGACCGATAAATCTTGAGGTTATTCGGGGCGTATACCGTTTTTCAAGTTCATCAAAGGAAAGATTGGTATTTATTATGGTCGGTTTTCCGTTTAAGATTCGGGAATTTACAATATTATAGAAAAGCGAGGCGGAATAGGAAGAATAAAATTCTGTTCCAAGGTCGTCAATAACTAGCAGGTCACAGCCGAGAAGTGAGTCTTCGACAGAGGTTTCGCCGCTATAAGAAAAATGCTGTTTCTCGGCAAGAGAGAACAGATTTTGAGCCGAGCCGTAAACCACGCCGTAACCCTTTGCCGAGATTTCAGAAACGATTGCTAAAGAGAGGTGGGTTTTACCAAGCCCTGCTCCCCCCATAAAAAGAAGCGAACGGGTTTCGGGAGAGAAATTTTCAACAAACCTTTTGCTTAAATTCAAAATAGACTCGGCACGTTTTCTGGGGACCGAGCCGTCTTCCCCCGCCTTATCGGAATAAAAACTCAGGTCAAAATTGTCAAAACGGCAATTATCTAGAGGAATTGAACGCGACATTTCGTCGAAAGCCATTTTTTTGGCAACTTCAATTACACAGTCGCAGAATTTTCCGCCGTAAAAACCGCTGTCTTCACATTTTGCACAGATTATTTCGGGTTTCTTTATTCCCGCTTTATCAAGAATTTCTTTTTTACGGGCGTTTTGTTTTATGCAAAACTCTTTAAGTTGGTCAAAAGTTTTGACGTCACCCGAAATTGCCGCAAGAGCAACCGAACTACCCGCCCTGTTTAAAGCCGTTTCAATGTTTCTGAATTCTTCGTTTTCAAGACGAAGATTTTCCAGGGCGGTTTTGTAGCTATTCGCTTTTGCTTTTACGGTATCAAGTTTTTGTTTTAGTGCTTTTTCGTAAATTTCTCTGGTATATCCCATTTTTTCACCTAATCGTCGCTGTTGAGAAGTTTTTCGACAAACGACCTGTCATATTTTGCAAAACTGCTTTCTTTTGCAGTTTTTTTATCTTGAGCAATTTCGGTTAAAGAGGTTATACCCTCTTTAAACCACTTTTCTAAAATGCTGTTTATGTAGGGCATAGATATTTTTGCCTTTTGGTCAATACAGCGATTGTACGCCTCTTTAAGCATTTCACGGGAGAACTTCCATTTGCAAACCCATTTGTCTGAATACTCCAGTTCTTTATCGCTTGGAAGTCTTGGGTCAATTCCAAAGGCACTACGCACTATATTCCAGGCGGTTTTCTTTCGGTTTCTTTCTTCGATTTGCTCTTCTGCCTGAGCAAGAGTTGTAACTCCCGCATCTATCCAGGCAAGAGCAGTTTTTTCTATAAACGAAACGGTAGCCTTTCCCTCGCTTACGGCATATTCAACCAACATCAGAATAAGGGAAACATCCATCTGATAGTCAAGGTAAAGCCAGGCGAAAGTCTGAAGTTCATTAGAACGAAGGCCTCGGGCAAGTTTCATTTCCGCTTCCCCAAGCAAGAAAGAAAGTTTCGGGTCTGAAAGGGCAACTTCAGCCACCTCTTCCCTTGTCGGTTTAACCGAGACCGATTTTACTGTTTTAGGTTTTGAAGTTTTGTTTGTTTCGGGTTTTTGGGGATTAGCGGTTGAAACAAGAATTCCCGCTTGTGCCCAAAACTCCAAAGCGTCATTAACTTCCGAAAGGGGCAGATTTAGAAAACTTGAGATGTTTTCTTCCGAGTTATTACCGCTTGTCATATTACGAAGAAAAACAAGCAGAACTTTTAGTTGAGTATGACTTGCAAGTTTTAAATTCGAATCGACAACCGAGGCGGGTACAAAAACGGGTGACGCCATTGCGGTACTATTTAATATGTAACTCATAAAACGCTCCTTTCCAAAAAAGATGTGGACTTTAATTATATACTAAAATCTTTAACTTGTAAATAGACCATTTTCAACAAAGGATAATTGACATAACTGTGCAAAAAGTGTATAATTATAAACTAGAAAATATTGGAGAGTGGTGCATATGGCAATTTTGACAACAGGCGGTGCAGGATATATCGGAAGCCATACCTGTATTGAACTTGTAAACGCAGGATATGATGTTGTGGTTGTTGATAATCTTGACAATTCAAGCGAAAAGTCTATTGAACGTGTTGAAAAAATAGTAGGTAAAAAGATTAAGTTCTATAAAGATGATGTACGCGACCGCGAGGCTATGCGTAAAATCTTCAGCGAGAATAAGATTGACGCAGTTATTCACTTTGCAGGACTTAAAGCAGTTGGCGAATCGGTTGCTAAACCTATTGAATACTATGACAACAACCTTATTTCTACCCTTGTTCTTCTAGAGGTTATGAGAGAGTTTGACTGTAAAAAAATTGTCTTTTCTTCTTCGGCAACCGTTTACGGCGTTGCAAAGGAGATGCCCCTTACCGAAGATATGCCGCTAGGTGCAATAAACCCTTATGGAAGAACAAAATATTTCATTGAAGAAATGCTACGTGACGTATATGTTTCGGACAAAACCTGGTCAATCGCTTTGCTTCGCTACTTTAACCCCATTGGAGCACACGAAAGCGGAACTATCGGAGAAGACCCGAAAGGAATTCCCAACAACCTAATGCCCTATATTGCACAGGTTGCGGTTGGAAGACTTGAAAAACTTCACGTTTTCGGTAATGACTATAACACAGTTGACGGAACAGGTGTGCGTGATTATATACATGTAGTTGATTTAGCCGACGGTCACGTTAAGGCGGTTGACTGGGCACTTAAAAATGAGGGTTGCGAGGCAATAAACCTTGGTACAGGAAACGGAATTTCGGTTTTGCAGTTACGTGACGCTTTTGTTAAGGCTTCAGGGGCAGATGTTCCCTATGTTATCGACCCCCGCCGTCCCGGTGACCCCGACGAAGTTTACGCTAATGCAAACAAGGCTAAAGAACTTCTCGGTTGGCAGGCAAAAAGAAACGTTGACGATATGTGCAAAGACTCTTGGAACTGGCAGTCAAATAACCCGAACGGATACAACGAATAATATCAAAAAGGCTTTGAAGTTTACGCTTTCGAAGCCTTTTTATTTTTTTATATATATAAATATAAAAATTTTATTATTTTACTATTTACTTTTAAAAAGAAAAGTAGTACAATATATGATGTATGGGACTGTGCGAAAGTGCAAACCCTATTCACAAAATCAAGGAGGCTTTTTCATGGCAAGAAAGTTTAAAACCATGGACGGTAACAACGCTGCGGCTCACGTGTCCTACGCGTTCACCGAGGTAGCAGGAATCTACCCGATTACTCCGTCCAGTCCTATGGCAGACTACGTTGACCAGTGGTCAGCACAGGGACTTAAAAACATTTTCGGTACAACCGTTAAGGTTGCTGAAATGCAGTCCGAAGCAGGTGCAGCAGGTACCGTTCACGGTTCGCTCGCAGCAGGTGCTCTTACCACCACTTACACCGCTTCTCAGGGACTTCTTCTTATGATTCCTAATATGTATAAAATTGCGGGAGAACTTTTACCCTGCGTATTCCATGTGTCTGCACGTTGCGTTGCTTCTCACGCTCTTAACATTTTCGGCGACCATTCCGACGTTTACGCTTGTCGTCAGACCGGTTTCGCAATGCTCGCAGAAACCAATACTCAAGAAGTTATGGACCTTGGTGCAGTTGCTCACCTTGCGGCAATTAAGGGCCGTGTTCCCTTTATCAACTTCTTTGACGGTTTCCGTACTTCCCACGAAATTCAGAAAATTCAGGTTTGGGATTTTGAAGACCTTAAAGAAATGTGCGATATGGACGCTGTTGAGGCTTTCCGTAAACGTGCTTTAAACCCCGAACGCCCCGTAATGCGTGGTTCTCACGAAAACGGAGATATCTTCTTCCAGCACCGCGAGGCTTGTAACAAATACTATGACGCTGTTCCCGCAATCGTTGAAGAATATATGGACAAGGTTAACGCTAAAATCGGAACCGACTATAAACTCTTCAACTACTACGGTGCAGAAGATGCAGAACGCGTTATCGTTGCTATGGGCTCTATCTGCGACGTTGCAGAAGAGGTTATCGACTATTTAACCGCAAAGGGCGAAAAGGTTGGTCTTGTTAAGGTTAGACTTTACAGACCCTTCTCGGCAGAAAGGCTTGCCTCCGCTATTCCCGCAACCGCTAAAAAGGTTGCCGTTCTTGACAGAACCAAAGAGCCCGGCGCTCTTGGCGAACCCTTATTCCTTGACGTTGTTGCTGCTCTTTCTGCAATGGGAAGAAACGACCTTAAGGTTGTTGGCGGACGCTATGGTCTTGGTTCTAAAGATACTCCCCCTTCAAGCATTTTTGCAGTATATGAAGAACTCGCTAAAGATGCTCCCAAGGCACAGTTCACTCTTGGTATCGTAGACGACGTAACCGGACTTTCTCTGGAAGAAAAAGTTTCTCCCAACACCGCAGCAGAGGGAACCAAGGAATGTAAATTCTGGGGTCTTGGCGGTGACGGTACCGTTGGTGCTAATAAAAACTCTATTAAGATTATCGGTGACCATACCGACAAGTATGTTCAGGCTTACTTCCAGTATGACTCTAAGAAGACCGGTGGTATCACTATTTCCCACCTCCGTTTCGGAGACAAGCCTATTAAATCTCCTTACTATATAAACAAGGCTGACTTTGTCGCTTGTCACAACCCCTCTTATGTTCTCAAAGGCTATAAGATGGTTAACGACGTTAAGCCCGGCGGTGTATTCCTTATTAACTGCCAGTGGACTGCTGAAGAACTTGACAAGCACTTAAATGCTGAAACCAAGCGTTATATTGCTAAAAACGATGTTCAACTTTACACCGTTAACGCTATTGACCTTGCCGCACAAATCGGTATGGGTAAACGTACCAACACCATTCTTCAGT
>JAZSLH010000010.1:0-10929 GCA_045535275.1 Acutalibacteraceae bacterium | reverse complement strand
CTTAATTCCCATTTCTTTTGCTTTTGCGTTAACAAGTTCACCCGCAGTAACAAGGGTTTCTTTATTTGCAAGGGCAACATCATTTTTAGCGTTCATTGCCGCAAACATTGGACGAAGACCCGCAATACCAACAATAGCGTTCAGCACGATATCTGCCTTAATTGATGCAACTTTACAAACGCCGTCTACTCCCGAAAGCACCGTTGTATCGGTATCGGCAAGTCGCACGGCAAGTTCTTTTGCGCAAGTTTCGTCGAAAACGGCAACCGCTTCTACAGAAAATTCCCTTGCCTGTTTTTCTAGTTTATCTATGCTTTTTGATGCGGCAATAGCCTTTACGGTATAACCGTTTTTACGGGCAACATCTAAAGCCTGTTCGCCGATTGAACCGGTTGAGCCCAAAATTACAAGAGTTTTTGACATAATTTTTCTCCGTTTTAAGAAACTATAGATATATATCCGGTTAAAATATCAAGTACAGGGGCAACGAGCAAGAGCGAGTCGGTGCGGTCGAGAATTCCGCCGTGACCGGGGATAAGATTACCGTAATCCTTGACATTATAATTGCGTTTAATAGCCGAAGTGAATAGGTCGCCTATCATTCCAAGCACCGCCATAAAGGGTGTGATAAGGAGGAAGAGAGGAAGATTTATATCTACTCCGCCTACTATTTTTTCGAAAACAAGGGTTATCACAACAGTACCAACTATAGAGCCGACTATTCCGCCGAGAGAACCCTCAATCGTTTTTTTAGGGCTGACAACGGGGGCGAGTTTATGCTTTCCGATTGCTTTTCCCGTAAAATAGGCAAAGGTATCAGCCACAGAGGAAAAGTTAATAAGCATTACAAAGTAGAGAACTCCGTTACCATCAGCATTATTAAGAAGTCTTTCAAAAGAAGAGAAAGCAAAGGCGATTGCGATAGGCATTCCAAGCGCCATAGCAACTTGGCGGTCGGCAAAGTTTTTATGGTCAAAAACGGCAAAAAGAGCCACTATAATTACATAGGCTACAGTAATAGGAACAACGTCAAATATTTCAAAGTTATAAGCAAGTTGTGCCACAGACGCATAAAACATTGCAATAAGATTAAACCAAATATTCTTCACGCAACCCGTATTATGAAGCATTTCATAGGTTGCAAAAGCGGCAAGAATACAAAGTATAACTGTTGAAACAATGCTGAAATAACAGTTTAGTGTTATAGCGGCAACAACAAAACATATAGCAATTATTCCCGAAATGGTGCGCACTTTCATTGTGCGAATCCTCCTATACTCCGCCAAAACGGCGGTTTCTCCTATTAAAATCATCTATCGCTTTTTCGAGGTCTTTAGCACTAAAATCGGGCCAAAGAACATCGGAAAACCAAAACTCGCTGTATGCTGCCTGCCAAATAAGGAAGTTGGACAGACGGTATTCTCCGCTTGGGCGGATAATAAGTTCGGGGTCGGGACAGTCGGGTGCATAAAGGTGCGCCGAAATAACATCTTCGGTTATATCTTCAGGCGCAATTCCCTTGTTTACAATATCCCTTACCGCATGGGCAAGTTCATCTCTGCCCCCGTAGTTAACAGCAATAAAGACGGTCAGTCCCGTACAATCCTTTGAATCTTGTTCGGCGGCATTCATAAGTTCGACCAAATCGTCGGGCATTCCGCTGCGATCGCCTAAAAATCTGACCCTTATGTTCTCATTTTTAATATCATAAGTATCCTTTAGGTAATCGCGGAAGAGATTCATAATTGTATCAACCTCTTCTTTAGGGCGACGCCAATTTTCTGTTGAAAAGGCGTAAACAGTGAGATACTGAATACCTATTTTGTTAGCATATTTTGCTATTTCTTTGAATTTTTTAGAACCGACAACGTGACCTGCAGTTCTGGGCAAGGCTCTTTTCTTTGCCCATCTGCCGTTTCCGTCCATTATTATTGCGATGTGACGCGGCAGATTGCGGTTGATGGTTTTTTTCTTAAAAATTGACAATTCCTTCACCTTTCAAAAAACCACCATAGCCGTGCTATGATGGTTTAATTTTTAAATTTCGAGGATTTCCTTTTCCTTTGCCGAGCAAAGATTATCAATTTCAGAGCAGTATTTGTCGGTAAGGGTCTGAACCTTTTTCTCACCGTTTGCCTGGTCATCCTCGGTAATTAAGTTATCCTTTTTCATAGCCTTGAGTTTTTCGATTGAATCACGACGGATTGAACGAACAGCAACCTTTCCGTCTTCTGCCATTTTTTTGATTTCCTTAACGAGTTCCTTACGGCGTTCTTCGGTTAGTGGCGGGAAAATAAGACGGATAACTCTACCATCGTTATTGGGGTTAATACCAATATCGGAAACCAGGATAGCCTTTTCGATAAGTTTAAGGGTTGAGGTATCCCAAGGTTGAATTTGAAGGGTACGGCCTTCGGGAACAGAAACCGTTGCTATTTGCTGAATGGGGGTGGCAACTCCGTAATAGTCAACAGTAATTCTGTCGAGAATTGAAGTGTTGGCTCTTCCTGCGCGGACGGTTGCGAACTCACGGGTTACGGAATTTACGCTTTTGTCCATACGCGCTTCGGTATTTTTAAGTAATTCGTTCATATATACTCCTCCAAATTATTCTACAAGTGTTCCGATATTTTCGCCAAGCATTGCTCTTTTGATATTATCGGTATCTTTCATATTGAAAACGAGAATTTTCACCTTATTGTCTTCACAAAGGGAGGCTGCCGTCATATCCATAACCTTGAGACCTAAAGTCAGAACATCGTGATGAGAAAGGCGGTCAAACTTTTTAGCCTCCGGATTGGTTTTCGGGTCGCTGTCATAAACTCCGTCAACATTAGTTGCTTTAAAAATTACATCTGCACCAATTTCTGCGGCACGAAGGGCGGCGGCAGTATCTGTAGAAAAGAAGGGGTTTCCGGTTCCGCAACCGAAGATTACAATTTTACCTTTGTTAAGGTGGGAAACGGCACGTGCCTTAGTATAAGGTTCGGCAACCTGACGCATTTCAATAGCGGTCATTACACGGGCATCTACACCCAGTTGTTCAAAAGCGTCACCCAGGGCAAGAGCGTTAATGGCAGTAGCGAGCATTCCCATATGGTCGGCACGAGCACGGTCCATTTCACCGCTTGAACGACCTCTCCAGAAGTTTCCGCCGCCGACAACTATAGCTATTTCTACTCCTAAATCAGAACATTCTTTAATTTTTTTGCAGACACTTGTAACCGTATCAAAATCAAGACCAGAAGGTTGACCTCCGGCAAGAGCCTCACCGCTAAGTTTTAAAAGAACACGCTTAAAAACCGGCTTTTGTTCGCTCATTTATATTCCCTCCGATAGACGATATGTAATTTATTTTTAAAAGAGAACCAAAGTTCTATTACACTAGTTTATATTTTACAATAGTTATCCTTTAAAGTCAATTCTAAAATATATATTTTAATATAAATATATAAAAAAACTGCAATCCAAAAAGGACTGCAGTAAAAAATGTTTAAGATTATTTAATCATACTTGCAACTTCGTTTGCGAAGTCGTCAACACGCTTTTCAATACCTTCGCCTTTTTCGAAACGAACGAAAGAAGCAACCTTAACGTTTGAGCCAAGTTCTTTAGCAACAGAATCGACATACTTTCCTACGGTGAGGTCGCCGTCGATAACATACTGCTGTTCAACAAGGCAATTTTCCTTATAGAACTTGCCAATTTTACCGTCAACAATTTTAGCAAGAACAGCGTCGGGCTTGTTAGCCATTTTGGGGTCTTCCTTCATTTGAGCGATAAGGATATTCTTTTCTTTCTCAAGGTCTTCAGCAGGAACAGAAGCCTGGTCAAGATAGGTGGGATTCATTGCTGCAATTTGCATAGCAACATTTTTACCCATTGTAACAAAAGCGTCGTTCATATCAACGTCAGCCTCAAAGTTTACGAGAACGCCGATTTTTCCGCCTGCGTGTACATAGGAAACGGTTTTACCAACAATTCGTACGAAACGACGAATCTGAATGTTTTCACGAAACTTAAGGAAGATATCCTCCTTGTGTTCAGAAACGGTTTTTCCTTCAAAAGTTGAAGCAAGAAGAGCGTCAACATCGGCAGGGTTGTTAGCAATAACAGCCTTTGCACAAAGATTAACGAAAGCCTTGAACTCATCGTTTCCTGCAACAAAGTCGGTTTCGCTGTTTACTTCGATAACAGCGGCAACATCGCCCTCAACAAGAGCAACTACCTGTCCTTCAGCGGCTACTCGGGAAGCCTTTTTTGCCTGGGAAGCAAGACCCTTCTCACGAAGATAGTCTACTGCTGCATCCATATTTCCGTCGGTTTCCTTGAGTGCATTTTTGCAATCCATCATACTGCAACCGGTTTTTTCTCTTAAAGCCTGAACGTCTTTAGCGGTAAAAGCCATAGTATTATACCTCCAAAAAGATTTAAGTTGAAATTACTGAGCAACTGCCTCTTCGGCAACCTCTTCTGCTACCTCTTCTGCTTCATCAGCAGCGGCAGAACCCATTTCGCCCTGTTTTGCTTCGATAACTGCATTAGCAATAGTTTCAGCAATAAGTTTTACAGCGCGGATAGCGTCGTCGTTTCCGGGGATTACAGCGTCAATTTCATCGGGGTCGCAGTTGGTATCAACAATTGCGATAATCGGAATATTGAGTTTCTTAGCCTCGGCAACAGCAATACGCTCTTTACGGGGGTCAACAATAAACATAGCGGCGGGAATTTTCTTCATATCTTTAATTCCGCCAAGGAATTTTTCGAGTTTTTCAATTTCAGCCTGAAGACCGATAACTTCCTTTTTGGGAAGCATTTCGAAGGTTCCGTCAGCCTCCATTTTACGAAGTTGCTCAAGACGGCCGATTCTTCTGCGAATTGTGGTGAAGTTGGTGAGCATTCCGCCGAGCCAACGAGCATTTACATAAGGCATTGCGCAGCGTTCTGCTTCTTCCTTAACAGAAGACTGAGCCTGTTTTTTGGTGCCGACAAAGAGAATGTCGCCGCCGTCTGCAACGATGTCACGAGCGAAAGCATAAGCATCGTTTACCTTCTTAACGGTTTTCTGAAGGTCAATGATATGGATTCCGTTTCTTTCGGTGAAGATATACGGAGCCATTTTGGGATTCCAGCGTCTAGTCTGATGTCCAAAATGAACACCGGCTTCAAGAAGCTGTTTCATAGAGATTACTGCCATTTTTATTTCCTCCTAAGGTTTTTCCTCCATTTTGCTTTGAGCCGCTGCGTAAAACGCCAGAGCGCCACCTGCACGCAACAAGGCAAAATGTGTGTTTTTATGCTGTCCATAAGACAGCCGTATGATTATATCACAAAAATTCCCCTTTTGCAAGTGTTTTTTTGCTAAACATTTATTATTTATATGATGTTTATTTTGTGCACATTTTTTAGTTGACTAAAAGAGTAATTTGGGTTAAAATTGCAATAATACGAAAAGAAAAGTCGGAGGGAAAATATGGCTTACTATTTTAACGATGTATCTCATACTTTTAACGAATATCTGCTTGTTCCCGGATACTCGTCTTCAGAGTGTGTTCCAGCGAACGTTTCTCTTAAAACTCCTCTTGTTAAGTTTAAGAAGGGTCAAGAACCCGACATCTCTCTTAACATTCCCCTTGTTTCTGCAATAATGCAGTCGGTTTCGGGAGAGCGTCTTGCTGTTGCTTTGGCAAAAGAGGGCGGTTGTTCCTTTATTTACGGTTCTCAGTCGATTGAAGATGAGGCCGCAATGGTTGCTCGTGCAAAAAACTTTAAGGCAGGTTTCGTTGTCAGCGACTCTAATGTACGAGAAGACGAAACAATGGCCGATGTTGTTGCTCTTAAAGAAAAAACCGGCCACGACACAATGGCGGTTACTTCTGACGGAACTGCAAACGGAAAACTTTTAGGTGTTGTAACAGGTCGTGATTACCGCGTTTCACGTATGGACCCTGCTACCCCTGTAAAAGAGTTTATGACCCCGTTTGATAAACTCATTTTTGCTAAGGAAGGCACTTCTCTTAAGGAATGCAACGATATTATATGGGAACACAAACTCAATTCCCTTCCCGTCATTGACGATAACGGCAATCTTAAATACTTTGTATTCCGCAAGGATTATTCTTCTCACAAGAAAAATCCTCTTGAACTGCTTGACAAAGAAAAACGTTATGTTGTCGGCGCAGGTATAAACACCCGCGACTATGCCGAGCGCGTTCCCGCACTTGTTGAGGCGGGTGCAGATGTCCTTTGTATTGACTCTTCCGAAGGATTCTCTGAATGGCAGAAACTTACGATTGACTGGATTCGTGAGCATTACGGCGACTCGGTTAAGGTAGGAGCCGGAAATGTTGTTGATAAAGAAGGTTTCCTTTTCCTTGCAAAAGCGGGAGCAGACTTTATTAAGGTTGGCATCGGCGGAGGTTCAATTTGTATTACCCGCGAAACCAAGGGCATCGGCAGAGGACAGGCCACCGCACTTATTGATGTTTGTCAGGCTCGTGACGAATATTATAAGGAAACCGGAATTTATGTTCCTGTTTGCTCTGACGGCGGTATTGTTCACGACCATCACATGACCCTTGCTCTTGCAATGGGCGCAGACTTTATTATGCTTGGCCGTTATTTTGCCCGTTTTGACGAAAGTCCTACAAATAGAATTTCCATTGGCGGAAATTATTATAAAGAATACTGGGGCGAAGGCTCTAACCGTGCAAGAAACTGGCAGAGATATGACCTTGGCGGAGATAAAAAACTCTCCTTTGAGGAAGGCGTTGACTCCTATGTTCCTTATGCAGGAAGTCTTAAGGATAACGTTGGTCTTTCTCTTGCAAAGGTTAAGTCAACTATGTGTAACTGTGGCGCACTTTCAATCCCCGAACTTCAGCAGAAGGCTAAACTGACCCTCGTTTCAGCAACAAGTATTATTGAGGGCGGCGCTCACGATGTTATTCAAAAGGATACATCAAACAATAAAATTAAATAAACCGATATAATCGGTTCTCTCTCGAAAAAATCCCAATGCAATTTACTTGCATTGGGATTTTTATTTTACATTGATTCGGGAGCGGAAATTTTAAGTATTGAAAGAACATTCTTTATGACAGTTACGGTAGCCATACAAAGACTAAGCCGTGCCTGAAGCAGTTCTTCCCTTTCGCCTTTGACTCGACAAGCATTATAGAATTTATGGAATTTAGTTGCGAGTTCTATAACATAGTGGGTCATTTTTGCAGGGTCATAAGTTTTTGCCGAAGTTATTATTTCGTCGGTAAAACCTGCGATATGAAGAATAAGTTCTCTTTCTTCCGATGCAGTAAGGAGGGCGAGTTCTTCATCCGAACAGTTTCGCAAGGTTATTCCCTCTGCCGCAAGGTTTCTGATGATACTACTTATTCTTGCACAGGCGTACTGAACATAATAAACGGGGTTTTGGTTAGTTTCTTCAACGGCAAGGTCCAAGTCAAAGTCAAAGTGAGAATTAGGCTCACGAAGATTGAAGAAAAACCTTGCAGCGTCGATAGGAACTTCGTCTAAAAGTGTTACAAGGGTAATTGCTTTACCCGAACGCTTAGACGCTTTAATTACCTCGCCGTCTTTCACAAGACGAACCATTTGCATAAGCAAAGCGTCAAGTTTGTCGGCATCTACGCCAAGGGCAGTGAGTGCCGCCTTTAGACGAGGCACGTAGCCGTGATGGTCGGCACCGAGAACATCAATAGCCTTATCGAAACCACGGGTTACGAGTTTATTATAGTGATAAGCAATATCGGGCACAACATAGGTTGGAACGCCGTTAGAGCGAACCAGCACAAAGTCTTCTGCCTCAAAATCACTACCCTTAAACCAAAGGGCATCTTCTTTCATATAAGTGTGACCCGAGTTTTTGAGCAGTTCAATGATTTTTGCGGTTTCACCTGAACTATGAAGCGAACTTTCTTTAAACCAGGTATTATACTCGATACGATATTTAAGAAGGTCATCATGAAGACCCTGAATATTTTTTGGTAGAGCAAACTCGACAAGGGCTTTTCTGCGTTCTTCTTCCGAAACGTTTATATAACTGTCGCCGTAAAGTTCAGAAAAGGCCTTGGCGTGTTCAACAATATCTGCACCGTGATAAGAATCTTCGGGCATTTCTACGCCGTCTTTATAAATTTGCTGATAGCGAAGGTCTAAAGAAAGGCCGAATTTATTTATCTGATTACCCGCGTCGTTAATATAAAACTCACGCTCAACATAATATCCTGCAGCATCTAAAACCGAGGCAAGACAGTCGCCGAGAGCACCGCCTCTGGCATTACCTATATGCATAGGGCCGGTCGGATTTGCCGAAACGAACTCAACAAGCACCTTTTTGCCTTTACCAAAATCACTTCTTCCGTATTCTTGCTTTTTAGTCAGAACATCTGACACAATATCAGCATAATAGTTATCGGCAAGGAAGAAATTGATAAACCCGGGACCTGCTATTTCGAAGGACTTGATATAACTGTCAGAAAGGTCGAAACGCTCGGTCAAGAGTTCCGCAATTTTGCGTGGAGCGTTTCTAAATGCTTTTGACCAGACCATTGCGGCATTAACGGCATAATCGCCGTGTTCTCTGTTTTGGGGTATTTCTATTTTAAAAGGATTTAGTTCTGCCTCTGATAAAACACCGTCGGTTATGGCAGACTGAGCCGCACAGTAAATAATATTTTCAATTTGCTTTTTGGCAATAGCCACTACTTTTGACATTCTATATCTCCTTGATTTTTATTTCCATTATGTTCTTACTGACCAGTCCCGAAAAGACATCTATTGTATAACTCATATAGATTTTACCTTCACTGCCTGAAAAATCGGTCATAAGACTTTCGCCGAATATTCCAATAACGAAATCGCCCTCGGGAGTATTGTAAAGACAGGTGTGCCGTCTTCCCTTTTCAATTATAAGTTGGCTTTCCATTCCGCCGTTTCGCTCAAGAACCACCGTATCGTTGTTAACGGTTATTTTTGTTGAAACATTTTTTGCACCAATCATTTCGCTTTCGTTATATTCAACCTCAATAATTCCGTCTTTAACAGAGAGGTTGCCCGTAGTTGTAAACGCGGTAATGTCGGGCTCTTGTTCAGGGTACTGCTGTGTACCCTTAATTGTGATTAGTACTTCCTTCATATTTGCTTATATCCACCAGACTTACTTTATCATTTTCAATTTGCTGACCTAAAAGAATTTGAGCAATCTTTGTAAAACCTTCGGTAACGTCGCTAACATAAAATTCTTTTTTAGGGGGAGTTGCATCTTCCCTTAACATATTAAGACTTTTTAGTTCGTTTGCAACGGCATTAGCGGTTGAACAACCCATATTTATAAGTTTTACTTCTTTTCCAACTACAGTTTTTATGGCATCTTCAAGAACGGGATAATGAGTACAGCCAAGAATTAAAGTATCAACCTTTGCGTCAACAATAGGCATAAGGTAGCGTTTCACTGTATCAAGGACAACGCTGTCATCTGCGGATACCCAACCTTCTTCGACCAGCGGAACAAAAAGAGGGCAACTGACCGTTATCACCTCGGCATCGGGCATATAACTTTTTATCAGGCGTTTATGGGCTCCGTTATTTATTGTTGCCGAGGTTGCAATTACACCGATTCTTTTGTTTTTTGTTGCTCTAACAGCATCTTTAACAGAATGTTCAACAACACCCGAAAAACGAACGGGCAAATTTTTTGCCGTTGAGGCGGCAACCGAACTTACCGTTCCGCAAGCGGCAACTATATATTTTACATTTTTAGAAAGCAGAAAGTTTTCGTCCTGACGGGCGTAATGAATAATAGTATCGTTACTTCGGTTTCCGTAAGGAACACGTCCCGTATCACCGAAATAAACAATATTTTCGTTTGGAAGCACCTTTTCGAGTTCCTTTAAGACGGTTAAACCGCCAAGGCCCGAATCGAAAACACCAATCGGTCTGTTGTCAGCCACAAAACTCCTCCTTTAAAATTTATTCCACTACCATTTTACACGGATATTTAGTGCTTTATTTCAGAAAGCAAAATTTCACACGCTTTTTCTGCCGAAAAATGAGTTTTTAAAAATTCGTATCCGTTTTCGCCCATTTTTTCGGTATCGCAGGTGAGTATTTTGTCGACCGCTTTTGTAAAGTTGTCGGGATTGTTACTTTCACAGCCAATTCCAAAACCGCCCTTTTCGGCAACCTTTCCTATATCGGTGTTTGGGTCGGTACAGGTTATAACAGGCATTTTTGCCTGCATATAACTGAGCAGTCTTGAAGGAAAGTTAGGAATTGTAAAACGATGGTCAAGAAAGATAAGGCCAACATCAAAAGCCTTGACAAAATCTTCGTACTCCTCTTTAGGAAGACCGTTTAAAAGCAGAAGATTGTTTGGCTTTTGGGTTTCATAATATTCTTTTAATTTTGGATACTCGGTACCCGTTCCGCAGACCACAAAAAATCTGTCGGTTTTATTAGCGTTTGCTTTAAGACACTGAATTAAAAAAGGAATGCCTTGCGGTCTGCCGAGATTTCCTCCGTAAACGAAAACCGTTTTGTCCTCTGGAATTCCCCATTTTTCGCGGATAGTACGGCGTTTTTCAAGGTCTTTTTCATAATTTGCAACCTCTATGGCGTTAGGACAGATATGTACATTTTCTGAACTTAAAGACGGGTTGTGCTTTAAAAGAAAATCCACATTAGCCTGACTCATACAGCCGATTTTATCGCTGAGTTTATACAGTTTTCTTTCCTGTTTAAGAAAAGTTTTATAGATAATTGATTTAGGTCCGCTTTTTTGCATCATACCGATATCAACAGCATTTTGCGGAAAGATATCTTTAAGGAGCAGATAGGTTTTAGCGTTGTCACGCTTTTTTATGTAAGCAACCGTTCCCGCATGGGTTACGGGGGGCGTTGAGTAAACTACGA
>JAZSLH010000063.1:0-8107 GCA_045535275.1 Acutalibacteraceae bacterium | reverse complement strand
GAATTCCCTGAAGATACCTAAGAAACCTATAATGATGTTATAATGAACGCCGCTAAAAAGGCGGGAGTAAGCCCCTACGTCCTTGCCGCAAGTATCATAATTGAGCAGGGTGTTAAGGGTACGGGCGGAAGCATTTCGGGTAAAATAAAGGGTTATGAAGGATATTATAACTACTTCAATGTCCGTGCTTATTCCTCGGGCGGTTATGATGCTGTTACCTACGGTTTAATCTATGCAAAGGGTTCGGGAAGTCTCGGAAGGCCCTGGAACACCCGCGCTAAATCAATTTTAGGCGGAGCCGAACACTACGCAACAGGATATGTAAAAAGAGGACAAGACACCCTTTACTACAAAAAGTTCAATGTAATAACCCCGTCATTTTATGTAAACCAGTATATGACCAATGTTCAGGGTGCATATCTTGAATCTTCAAAACTTAAAAGTGCCTATTCAAGCGTAAATTCAGATGCCGCTCTAACCTTTAGTATTCCTGTTTACAAACAAATGCCAACCGAAAATAAAACCGCTCTTCCAACTTCTAAAGGCGCTAACAACTATTATATAACCGACCTTAAGGTAAACGGTAGCACGATTGAGGGCTTTGATAAGTATAAAAACAGTTACGAAATGATAGTTTCAAAAGATACTGCGTCTATTGCTGTTTCTGCTGTTGTACCCTCGGGTGCAAAAGTCAGCGGAACGGGAAATATCTCACTTGCAGAGGGTAAAAACACAATTACTCTCACAGTTACCGCCGCCTCGGGCAAAAAAGCGAACTACACCCTTTCCGTTTTCAGAGAAGAGGGGGGAGCGAACTCAGTTTATGAGCCTACGGTTGAGAGCGACTACAAAATAGGCACCTATGTCAGCGGAATTAAAATCGGTACAAATGTAAATGATTTTGTTAAAAACTTTGGCGTTAAAAACGGAACGGCAAAGGTCTTTAACTCTGCTAATCAACAAAAGACCTCGGGCGTTATCGCAACGGGTGATAAGGTAGTCGTTTACAACACCAAAAATGAGCAAACCCTTTCGCTTAATATCGTAATTTTCGGCGACACAAACGGGGACGGAAAAGTTTCAATAGTAGACCTTGCCCGTGTTCAAAAACATCTGCTTGAAATTAGTCTGCTGAAAAACAGTCAAAATACGGCTGCCGATACAAATCGCGACGGAAAGGTTTCAATAGTAGACCTTGCCCGTGTTCAAAAACATTTGCTCGAAATATCACAAATCACTCAATAGGAGAATAATAATGAAACAAACAGCAAAGAAAATACTTACAATTATTGTTACAGTCTGCCTTCTGTTTAGCCTTTTTGTTTTTAATGCTTCTGCGGCAGGTTCAACCGTTGCCTTCAGTAAAAGCAAACTCACAGTTGGAGAAACCTTGACAGTAACCGCCCGTTTTTCAACCTCTTCAAGCAATCCAATGTACGGGCTTGAGTGTTTTGTGACCTATGACCACAAGGTTCTCGATTTCGTTAAGACAGATGATAATGTTAACAAGATTACAGACGGTAAACTTAAAGTTGTTCTTCAGTCTGCAGAGCAGGTTAACCTTTCCCAGATTATTAAATTTAAAGCACTAAAAGTAGGAAGTTCTGTAATATCCGTTGAAAGCATAGTGTATGCAGATAAAAACGATATAGAGCAAACCCTTTCGGGTACGGGAGCAACTGTTACGGTAATAAGCGCTAGCGAGAAGGCATCTTCCGATGCAAACCTTAAAGCGCTCAGCGTTTCTGCGGGAACTTTAACCCCCGCTTTTTCTCCTAATATTACTTCCTATAATGTAACCATTCCCTATAGCGAAACTGAATTCTGGGTACAAGCCACAAAATCTCATTCAAAGGCCACCTATGTTGTTCAAGGCAGTAAAGATATGAAGGTCGGAAACAACAAACGAGTTGTTGTTGTAACGGCAGAAAACGGAACTACAAAATCTTACACAATAAATATTATCCGCCTTGACCAAAACGGAAATCAGGTTACCGAAGACCCCGACCCGACAGATGAGAATCGTATTGAGGTTGCTATCGGCGAAGAAATTAAATATATTGGGGAAGATTTTGCTTCCGATATAATCCCCGCCGGTTTTAAGGTAATCGATTATGTATATGAAGACAAAACGGTTGCCGCTATCGAAAATGATGAATATGTAATGCTCTATCTGGTAGACCCTAAAACAGATAAAGGCGATTTCTATATTATCGGCTCCGATAATGCCTTTACAGAACTTATTAAAATTGAGGTTGGAGGACAGATTTACTATATTCTCCCAACCGAAAAAGTTCCGGAGGGCTGCCAGGCGGTAAGCGGTTGCGATATTAACGGAGTTCTTGTTAACGCCTTTAAACACAGCGACCCCGCTTATGCAGATTTTTATACTATATATGCACTGGGTCCTCAAGGGAATATAGGTTTTTATAATTATGATACTGTAGAAAAAACAATACAACGCTCACTTGGACTTGGCGTTACTCTTCCCGAACAACAAGAGCAGGAGACCGAAACTACATTTTTAGAGAACATTCTCGCTATGAACCTTTCGGAAAAAATTGTTGCTATAACCATTATTCTAATTATTCTTCTTTTAATAGCGGCAATCATAGTTTTAATAGTTAAAATTGCCTCTTCGGGCGAGAAAAAACCAAAAGAAAAAGTAGAGGAAATTGACGATTCGCAGTCGGTAGGTTTTGAATATGTTTCAGTAAAAGACCCCTCAGAAAAACCTATAGTTCCTATAGAAAATCCCGAATTTGAAATAACCCCCAAAACAGAAGAAACGGTGTCTTTGGAAGATATCGAAGAGGATAAAGAGTAAAAACAAATCCGCGGTAGTGCTACCGCGGATTTTAAATTTATAAATATATTTTTATTTTAACGAAGACTTATAAACCGTCTTACTGTAAAATTTCTCTCCTGCCTTTAAAACGGCAGAGGGGAAATATCTGCGTTTTGGTGCGTTCGGAAAGCCTTGTGTTTCAAGACAAACGGCACCGAATTTTTTGTGTAGAGTGCCTTTTTTACCCTCGGCATTAAGGGAACCGGCAGTATAAATCTGGACGGCTACCTGGTCTGTAAGACATTCAATTTCGATTCCGTTATCGGGGTTATAAAGGGTTGCAGCGTGAGAAAGTTCACGCCTCTCACTTGACAAAATCATATTATTATCAATTCCGTCGGCTGTCGGTTTAAGCAGTTCGCTTCCTCTTCCGAGAACCCCTGAAAGTAAAACGGGTTTTCTGAAATCATACAGAGTATTATCAACAGGGTGAATGTCGCCTGTGGGTAAAGCGTCACTATCTACCTCGCAGTATCCGTCTGCGTCAACCTGTAATGTGTGATTAAGCACTGTAGTACCCGATGTGCCCCCGTTCAAATTAAAGTAAGAATGGTTAGTGAAGTTGCAAACGGTATCCTTGTCAGACTCGGCAAAATATTCAATAATTACCGAGGTATCAACAAGACTGTACTTAACCGTAAATTTCATATTTCCGGGGAAACCTTCGTCGCCGTCGGGGGACAAAATAGAGGCAGAAATACTGTCTTCGCCCAACACTATATCATACATTTTAAAGGAAAATCCGTTAATACCGCCGTGAAGACAGTGCTTGTTGTTGCAATTTATAGGAAGATTATATTCTATGCCGTTTAGGGTGAACTTTCCGCCTTCAATACGGTTTGCGAAACGGCCTATAGTCGCTCCGAAATATGTACCGCGGTCGTTATCATAGCCTGAAGCGTCGTCATATCCTAAAACAATGTCTACATATTCGCCGTCGCGGTTTTTAACCTCAAAACTAACAAGGTTTGCCCCGAAGTCCATAACCGAAATACGAGCCTTGCCGTTGTCAATGGTGTAAAGCGTAACTTCTTTTTGGTTGTTCGTTTTTCCGAAACTTCTTTTTGTAATCATAAAACTCTCCTAAATAATTTGTGTGTTTATATCATTTTCTTTTGCCATATCTGCAAACTGGCTATGGCATGTAAACATAATAAACTGGCGGTTTTTTGAATAGTTCCTTAAAAACTCTAAAGCCTTTCTTGCTCTTTTATCATCATAAGCAGAAAGCGGGTCGTCCATAAACATAGGAAGAATCTCGCTGTCCTCGGTTATAAGTTCTGAAACGGCAAGGCGAAGAGCCAGATAAAGTTGGTCTTCTGTGCCTAAACTGAGGTAAGCCGATTCCTTAAGTCCAAAAGCGTCGGCGGTGGTTACATTAAGATTAAAGTCCTTTGAAACCGATACACCAGTGTATTTATCGCCGACAAGCCTTTTAAAAATATCCGAAGTCTTCTGTTCAAGTGTTCCCGAATAATTTCTTCTGAGTTCCTTAAAGGCTTCCTCTAATGTTTCGTATGTGTTGTCAACCGTGTCGGCAAACCTTTTGTAATTTAAAATTGTTCTTTCAAGTTCTTCTTTTTCTCTGATTAAGGCCGCAACGGATTTAGTCGATTCAGCCAACGCCTTAAGCCGTGCGTTTAAAGCGGCAATTTCCGAACGTATTTGTCCGCCAAGGTCTGTTTGAGCCTGGAATTTTTCCTTGATAGAATCAACCTCTTGTTCTGTAACGGCAGAGGATATTCCGCCCAGTGTCATTTCATCAAGTTTTGCTTCGGCTTCTTCTAGACTTGTGCAGTTAGCGTGGTCGGCAAGAATGGAAAGTTTCTGCTTTAATGCCTTTAAAAACCGAAGTGATTCTTCGGCACTTAATATGATTTGTTCAGCCTCTGTCGGTGTATTTGCAGTATATGATACACTAACAAAATCAAGGAGTTCTTTAAGAAGGTTACTGTGAAGATTTTTAGCCTCTCTAAAGGCGTTTTCTTTTTGGTTTAGTTCCTCTTTTTTGCTTGAAAGCAGAGCCTTTTCGGCAGCAAGTTCCATTTTCTGCTCGTTTGCTTTATCCGCCAAGAAACTAATCTGTTCGTTTAATCTCTGTTTTTCGTCAAGCAGATAGGAAAGTTCGTTAGAACTTTCTGAAATCTGGGTGTTTATCTGACTGAAGTCGCCTTTAGTTTTAAGTTTGAAAACAAAGCCCAAAATAGCGGCTAAAACACCCACGCCTATAACCGCAATAGGTATAATTAGGTTTATATTCTCTGCAAAAATTAAAATAATTCCCACAACAAGAATAGCAAGTCCTAAAAGAATAAGGGGTAAATTAGGTTTGCTTATAGGCGACATGTTTTCAAGTTGTGACTGAAGATTTATAGCCTTAGTTCTTGTCAGTTCAATTTTTTTGTCTATTTCATCTCTTTTAAGATAAAGTTCTTTGGTTTCCTTATTGTCGGCAGTTTGCAGTGTCTTATTAACCGAAGTTTCAAGTCGGCTGACCTCTGCTTTCACGATACCTATTGAGTCTTCTGCCGTTTTTACCAATTCCTCGTATTTTTGCGTCTTAGAGTAAAGAGTTCTGGCTTTTGAAATAAAGTCGTCATCAATAAACGAACCGTCTTTAAGTTTAATCCTCTCTTTAGCCTTGGCAAACTCTTTCTCACCCTCAATATATCTTTCAACAAAGATACGCTTTTTCATTTTGTCGGCATTTTTAAGGGCGTCAAAAAGTCTTGAACTCTCTGCCGAGCATTCTTTAAGAGAAACCTCTTTTTGCTTTATTTCGGCTTTAAGTCTTTCGGCTTCGGCTTCTTTTTCTTCTGCTAAAGCAATTTGAGACTCAAGTTCTTCGAGTTTTAGTTGTGCCTTATCGCATTTTCCTATTTTTCCGCGTTTTGAAAAAAGGGCTTCCTTTGCTTTTTGAAGTCGGAGGCCTACCTTTTCAAACGAAATATCTTCATCGCCCGTAGCGGCAATATTCGATAAACGTGAGTTAATTTCGCCTACAGCGGCTTCGTTTTTAGCCGCTGGGCCTCGGTCTTCAAGAAAAACGCTTCTTTCAAACGCTCCGTCGGTAAGACCGAAGAACCTCGCCCCAATATCTTCGCTTCCCGAAATGGTCGAAGTTTTCCCGGTATCCATATCAAGCAAAGTGATTTTGTCGGTTGAGTTAGAGGCCTTAAACTCTCTTTCCAAACGGTAACGAGAACCGCCGTGAGTAAAGGTTATGCTTCCCGCCATTATATCCGAGTTCCAAGGACGGTATTTTTTTCTGGGATTTTTGTCTAAATCGGAAGATTTTCCCGTGTTTCCGTAAAACATCATACGGATAAACGCCATAATGGTTGTCTTGCCTTGCTCGTTATCTCCGAGTATGACCGTCATACCGTCGTCAAAATCAAGGTGAAAATCTTTAAGTTTACCGAAAGCGGCAATGTCTATCGAGTTAATCTTCATCGTATTCCACCTCGCCTAAAAAAGCGTCAAGACCTAAATACATAGCGTCAATAAGCCGTTTTTGTTCCTCTTTTGGAGCCTCTTTAATTTTTGAAAGCATTTTATTTACAAATATTCCTCTAAGGGATATTTCCTGGCTTAAAAGTTCAAGGTCAAGTTTTTGCTTGACCTGATTTTTTACCTTAACAAAATAAATTTGACTGTTTAAAACCGAAGCAATCTCTGCCGTATTTATATTTTTCGGGTTTTCGCAGTTTCCCGTTAAAATGAGTTTGTAAAGGTTTTGTTTATACCTCTCGCCGAATTCTTCTTCAAGCAGAGTATGAATGGTTTTTACGGCCTGGTCGGTGTTTTCAGCGTCGGACAGGTCAATCTTTTTAATCGCGTGAATTCTGCTTGAACAAGGAATAAAATCAAGGTTTACGCCCGTTTTTGTGATTTCGCCTAAATAAACGCCCTTAACGCCCGCCTCGTCAAAACCCTGACCTTCGGGACAACCGGGGTATGCCATATATGTTTTTCCGATTTTTTGAGTCTCGGTGCGTTTGTGAATGTGACCGAGAGCAAGATAGTCTGCTGAGCAGTCTTTAACAAATGAAGAGGAAATGGGGTTGTATACACTGCCCACAGCCCCAAAATCCGAATGCATAAGAAGAATATTAACCTTGTCGTCGTCGGGCATAGGGGGCATATCTTTAAAGTCCATTGACGAATGGGAAAAAGAGCGTCCTGTTATCCTTAAACCGAGTTCATCAACAACAACCGTTTCGTATTCTGAGCCGAATACGGTAAGGTTTTCGGGGAGTTTTCCTAAAACAAAAGGGGAGGATGCGTCAAGCGGGTCGTGATTTCCCGCTACATAGAAGAATTTTGTGTTTGAGGCTTCTGATATATAGCGAAAAACCGATTCGGCAAAAACCCGAGCCGAAAAGTTACTGTCAAAAAGGTCTCCCGAAATAAGACAAACTTCGACATTTTCTTTCTGACACAGCAGAGTAATATTCTTGAAAACCGCAAGTATTTCATATTGACGGTTTTGTGCCTCTTGTCCTAAAAAGGATTGCTCTGCGCCTATATGAAGGTCTGCCGTATGTAAAACTTTCATAAAAACCCCCTGAGTTTAAGTTCTATATTATATAATATCATTTTCATATATAATATTCAAGAAGATGTTGCGAAAACCGACGTGTTAGTGTATAATAATAAATAATATAAATTGGGGAGGTATGTCTGTGGATGTTAAGGTAGGCGACACTCTGCTTATGAAGAAAAAACATCCTTGCGGTGCAGATAAGTTTTCTGTCCTTAGGATAGGTATGGATTTTAAAATTCGCTGTCTTGGCTGCGGACATGAAATTATGGCGCCCCGAGTTAAAATTGAAAAGAATATAAAGAAAATTATATTAGGCGGAGAATAATATGTTTGATAAACTTAAAGCGGTAGAAATGCGGTTTGAAGAGGTTGCCCAACTTCTTTCAGACCCTGCTGTTATTTCGGATAATGAGCAGTTCAAAAAACTCATGAAGGAGCATAAGGAACTTTCTCCAATCGTAGAAAAATACCGAGAATACTCATCGGCAAAAGCCGCCGAAGAAGAGGCAAAAAACCTTCTTGACGAGGGCGGACTTGATAAAGATTTTAAAGAACTTGTTGAAGAAGAATACCTTGAGGCAAAGGCCAATATTGAAACCTTTGCCGAAGAACTTAAAATACTTCTTCTTCCCAAAGACCCTAATGATGACCGAAATGTAATTGTTGAAATCCGCGGTGGTGCGGGTGGTGAAGAGGCAGCACTCTTCGCGGGA
>JAZSLH010000061.1:0-12763 GCA_045535275.1 Acutalibacteraceae bacterium | reverse complement strand
GTCAATTGTTCGTATTTGCTTATCCTTTTAATTGTGTTGGCTTAAGGTTATCCCGTCGGCTATGGAGGCAAAGATATGTCCAACCGAACCCGAAGAATTTTCCCAAAGAACCGTAACCGCATATTCAGGTTCTTCAAACGGAAAAAATCCGCAAAACCAGGAGTTAACCGTCTTCTTCCCGTTTTTAATAACGCCCGTCTGTGCCGTTCCGGTTTTGCCCGCCGCGGTGGTCAGGGTAGGACGGGCGGACTCGCCCGTTCCTCCTTCTGATAAAACTAAAGCAAGGTCGTTTTTAATTTGGTCTGCCGTCTGTTTTGACATAACCTTTGTAGAAGCGGTGGGTTTTTCTTCGGCAACCTTTCCGTCTTTAACAGTTCCCTCAACAAGCGACGGGGTACGGTATTTTCCGCCGTTTGCCGCCGCCATATAAAAATTGGTTATTGCAAGAGGGGAGAGCATAAGTTCCCCTTGTCCGATAGAAAAGTTTGCAAGGGCTCTTTTGGAAAGTTTGGTCGTTTTGCTTTTTCCAAGACTCCCTTTTCTGCCCGAAAGCCCGTCGGCAAGATAAATGCTGCTCTCAAAACCCGACCTTAAGGCAAGATTTACAACATCTTCCGCCCCAAGTTTTTGAATATAATTATAAAAGTAAGAGTTACAGGAAAATTTAAGGGCTTCGCTTAGTTCCAAATTGCCGTGTCCGCTAAGTTTGTGACAAGAGAAATTCAGTCCGTCAATATTTGTGTACCCCGTGCAGTTTACTACGGCTTTAACCCCTTTTTCATACCCCGCTGCCGCAACATAAGGCTTAAATACCGAACCTATATTATAGGTGCATAAAGTTCGGTTTAAAAAAGGCTGATTCGGGTTTTCAACCGCTGAGCCAAGGTCTGAAAGTTTGTAGTCGGGTCGGCTGACAATCGCCCTTATTTTACCCGTTTTAATTTCGGTAACTACTATTGCGCCCGTCTCAATCGCCATTGCTTCCTGCTCAACTATCTGCTGAATTTTTGTGTCTATGGTAAGTTTTACCCCCGAATTCTCTTTTGCGTAGTCATAATTCAGGGTTGGCCTTTCGCCTGAAAGAACCTTTCCGCGTCCGTCAAGACTGAAGGTTACTGTGTTTTTTTCGTCCCCTTTAAGCAAAGAATTATACGCCGCCTCTATTCCGCTGACTCCTTCGCCTTTAAAGTCAATATAGCCAACGGTGTGTTTTGCAATAAGGCTGTCGTCGGCGTGTAAAAATGCACTGAAGCAGTATATCCCTTGAGCATCTATTTTTCTCGATACTGTCCGTAAAGCGAACCCTTGGGCTTTTATTTCGTTTATAATACTTTGAATTTGTAAACCGCTGAAAAACTCATTAAGAGAGGCGATTGCGCTCGGCTCGTTAAATATAACCGCATATATAACATTCTTTTTGTTGGTTATTCTCTCCATATTACAGTCAAATATAGTGCCTCGGCTAAAATTGAGGGTAACAACCCTTGATGTCTCGTTTTTAGCCGCCTGTGAATACTCGTTTTGATTAACTATTGCAGCAACACGGAGAACACAGATAAAAAGCATAACCGCCGCCAAGGCGTAACAACCTATTATTCTTTTATATATAATATTCATTAAAAAGCCTCCCGAAGTTAGTATGAACTCGGGAGGCTGTCTTTAATCACATTTCATTCGTAGCATTGAGCCCGTTTTTACGGGTCGCTCAAACGGAATTTTTATTTTCATCATCGGGTGGGGTGCCGACTCAATAGGGTTTAAATCATGGTCAAAAAGTTTCAAAACTTCAACCTTAAAAGGCTCTTCTTTCGGGGAAAGGCAGTCAAGTTCAGCCCCTCTTAAAAACTTGTTTTTAAGGGTCGCAACAATATAACCGTCTTCATATCCGTCTACCGTTGCCGCAACTGCATAATCTCTGACATACCCTGCGTTTTCATATGTCTGAGAGTTTTGCGGAGTGCCGAAATAAAAACCCGTTGAGTAGTTTCTGTGGCTAATTTTGTTCAGTTCTTCTGATACCCAAGACGGCAAAGTCCAGTTTTCAAAGTTTTCCTTTAAACTGTCAAGTGCTCCTCGATATGCGTTTGCGGTAACCGCAACATAGTATTGCGATTTTGCTCTGCCCTCAATCTTAAGGCTTCCTATACCCGCTTTATACATCTCTTTTAAATGCTCTGCCATACATAAATCGTTTGCATTTAAAATATAAGTACCTTTGTCGGTTTCGGTAATATCAAAATGCTGACCCTCTCGGTTGGTTTCAACAAGAGAATATGACCAACGGCAAGGCTGTGCACAGTCGCCTCGGTTGGCGTCCCTTCCCGTCATATAGGAAGAAAGCAAACATCTTGCCGAAAAAGAAACACACATTGCCCCATGCATAAAACACTCAAGGGTAAGTTCCTTCGGAGTTTTTGCTCGTATCTCGGCAATCTCAGAAAGAGAAAGTTCTCTTGCCGTTACAACACGGTTTGCCCCCATATTATAAAAGGCGTTTGCCGTTTCATAGTTTACAACACCCGACTGAACCGACACGTGCAGTTCACATTTCGGAGCGTATTTTTTAACAAGACCGATAGTCCCTAAATCTGCCGCAATAATAGCGTCCGCCCCCGCGTCTTCAACCATTTCAAGAAAGGCGGGAATTCGGCATATCTCGTCGTTGTGCGGAAGAGTATTACAGGCAATATGAACCTTTACGCCCCTTTCGTGAGCGTATTTTATACCCTCTCTCATATTTTCTTCGCCAAAGTTTGAGGCGGCGGTTCTCATACCGAACTCTTCCCCCGCAATATATACGGCGTCTGCCCCGAAGTCTACTGCGGTTTTAAGCCGTATAATATCTCCCGCCGGACAAAGCAGTTCGGGCAGAATAATTTTATCAGTTGAAGTATTCATATATCCAGTTGCCTTCCTGTTGCAGACGATTTATTGTAGCACTCTGTTCTGCAAGAGTTTTGTGGTAATAAAATTTTCCGTTTTTGTCGGTAACAAAATAGTAGTAACCAAAATTTTTACTAGGCTCAAGGGCTGCTTTGATTGCGTCAATTCCGGGCGAACAAAGCGGTCCGGGCGGCAGTCCGTGAATTTTATATGTATCGTATCTGTCGTCGTCACCTTTATAAAAAGTACCATAGTAACAGGTGGGTGAAGACCCAAGACTTGAGAAATTAGGACTTTTTAGGCGGTTGTAGAAAACTGCCGCAACATTAGCCATTTCAGAGTTGCTGTTTCCCGACTCCATCTGAACGATAGAAGCCATTGTGAGAATCTCGTTCACCGAATAACCCATATTTTCCGCTTTGTCTTTCATCTCTTTGGTAAAGCACTCTTCGGTACGCTTAATCATTTTCTCTATAGCAAGTTTTGCACACTCTTTAGAGGTGTAACTATACGACTCGGCGGTGTAAAAGTAAAACTCGTAAGTGTCCGGGAAAAGATAGCCTTCAAGCAGACAGTAAGCCTCTTCCTTATTAACATTTTTAAGTAACTGTGAATCGAGTTTGACCTCATCTAAAGCCTCAAAAAAATCTTCCTTGGTGCAAACACCCGCCTTTGAAAGCAGGGTTGCAATACCCGGAACGGTAACATCTTTATGGTTTACATCCTTTGTGTAATCGTATATACCTGTACCCTCTGGAATAACAACCGTTTTTGTTTCGGCTAAGGCGGTCTGACCCGAAAGAATTTCGGCAATTTCTTTATAACTTAAATTGCCCTTAAGGTTAAAACTTCCGTAATTAAAATCGCTTCCAAGACTGTTTACACGGCAGTATAGTTTAAAAAACAAACCGTTTTTTATAACTTCGTTTTCTTCTAAAAGGTTTGAAATTGAACTAACCGAAGACCCTTTTGGAACATCAATCTTTACAGTGTCGGCGTGTTTGTCCCTTGCAAAACCGCCGACTTCTCCAACTATTGAGCAGATAAATATAACGGAAACAATTATTATAACCGCAACTACGCCCAAAACAGAGCACAAAAGGACGGTTTTGCCCGAAAACTTTTTAACTTTAGTATCTTGCATAATTTTTCAACTACCTTGTTTTACAGGTTTTAATTCTTTTGTCGGTTACTACAATATCAACCTGACGGTCATATCTTCCGTGGTACATAAAAGGACGCAGTTCGTCAGAGTAGCAAATTCCTGCCGAAATCCCTTTGAACCGCACCATATATCTGTCATAGTAACCTTTTCCGTAACCTATTCTAAAGCCTCGCATATCAAATTGCATTCCCGGAACTATCATAAGACAACCCGAAAAGTCGGTTACAACAGGTAAAGCAGGGTCAGGCTCTAAAACCGAAAAGGTTCCCGGAGAAACGCAGTCAAAACTGTCAATATAGTGAAATTCCATATCGCGACTGCCCTCGATGCAACGGGGGACAGCAACCTTTTTGCCGTCTGCCCAGGCGTTTTTAATAATCTCTTTTGTGTCTACCTCTATAGGCGTCGACATATATATGAGAATTGTGTGTGCAGGGCGGTATTCTTTAAGTCGGCGAACATTTTCGGCAACGCCCTTATCGAGTTTAGCCTTTTCTTCGGCTATCATTTTTGTGCGTCTTTCTCTGCATTTAAGCCGAAGTTCCTGCTTGTATTTTCTTATGTCTATCGGGTGCATTGCATTGACTCCCGAAGTTCGTCTGAAGCACCGACATATCCCTCAAGCGCATCAACAATAGCAAACCCAAAATCAAATACTGCACCCGCACCCTTTGCGGTTATAACGTTTCCGTCGGTAACCGAGGGGGCGTTTACAAAGCGAGCACCAATAAGGTCGTCCTCAAAACCCGGGTAACAGGTTGCAGCCTTGCCTTTAAGCAGTCCAAGTCTGCCAAGTACTGCCGGTGCAGCACATATCGCACAAACAAGTTTACCGCATTTAAAGGCGGTTTTAGCCGCGTTGCAAACCGTAGCGTTGGCCATAAGGTTACGAGTTCCGGGCATTCCACCGGGCAAAACAACACCTTCTAAATCAACGCCGGAATATTCGCCCGTCTTAATGTCGGCAGTAATTTTTATCCCGTGAGCACCGACAATCTCTTTTTTGTCAACACCCACACAGGTTACTTTATAACCTGCACGTCTTAAAATATCAACCGTAACAAGAGCCTCTGCCTCTTCAAAACCGTCGGCTAAAAAAACATAAATCATAATAAACTCCTTTTAAAGAATTTTAAGAGTTTCTGCTAAAACGTCTTTTGCAATTTCTTCAATAGTTCGGGGCTTTGAGTCTTTAGCACAGGGAATTTTAACCCAACCCGAATAATCTGCCGTAAAAAGTGCCGCTTTTCTGCACTGGTCAAGATACTTTACATCGCTTTCGTGAATGTCCTTATGACCTCCGTCGGTGCTGTATCTGCCGTCAAGCAGTTTCTGGGAAACCTCGGTCGGCATATCAAGGAAAATAACCTTGTCGGGCTTTGGAATTCCAAGTTTGTTGTACTCAAAATCGTAAAGCCAGGAAAGAAAACCTTCCCATTCTTCTTCGGGGAGTTTTGAACACTGATGTACCGCGTTAGAGGTGGTGTAGCGTCCCGAAACTACAACTCCGCCGTCGCTGTAATATTTTCCCCAGTCCTTTTTAAAGGAGGCGTAGCGGTCAACCGCATAAAAACAGGAGGCGGCAAAAGCGTTTACATCGTCGGGTTTATTTCCAAACTGACCCGCAAGGTACATTTTAACAAGTGCCGAAGAATCGTCTTCATAGTTAGGAAAAGAAACCGACCGACAGTCTATTCCGTTTGCCTTAAGTTTGTCAGGCAAAAGGTTTAATTGTGTAGATTTTCCGCTTCCATCAAGTCCCTCTATGACTATAAGTTTTCCCATAATTATTTCATTTCCTTATAAAATTCTCTAACTTCTTTAATCTTTCCGCAGGTCATTTTGCCTTCGGGACATCCGCCCGAAACACAGGACGGTCCTGCGTTTTTAAACAAATTGGGTGCAACCCCCAGAACTAAAGAGAGCATCTGGTCGGCAACCTCTTTAATTTCCCACTGTGCTCGGTTACAACAGCGGTGACGGAAAAAGTTCATAAGGCTTCTTGCGTTCATTGTAACAACAATCTTTGTTTCACAAGCGTTGGGAAGCAAGAAACGGGCGTCTTCAAAAGCCTTTTTCTTTGCTTTTTTTTCGGCTTCTTTTTCTTCTACACCCTCGCTTATAAAGACTTTTTTGTGTTGCTCTGTTAAAAGGTTTGCAAGTCGCTTATAACCCTCGTCTATCGCTTCCATTTGGCGAATAAATTCTTCCTTGGCCTCGGGTATAGCCTCAACTTCGGGGGGAATTACATATTCAAAACTGTCCTCGCTGACATAACGCTGACTCTTTTGTGAATAGGAGGCAATTCTGTGGCGAACAAGTTGGTGCGAACAAGCCCTTGAAATACCCTCTACTCCAAAAGTGAAAGATACGTGTTCAATCGGGCTTTCGTGACCTATTTCGGAAAGCATTTCTACAAACGAAGCGGTTTTTTCGGGGGTAAGCCCGTCCATTATCGTTTCAATGGTTGAGGGAGAATAACAAAGTTTTGCGGCGGCTGCCACGGTTGCTTCGGGGTTTGGTGTGTGTGAAATAAGGGTTACTTTGACCATCTCAATTCTCCTTTTAGAAGACTATAGTTTGTTATATTATATCAAATATTTTTACATATATCAACAAAAATCGCATCTTAAAGTAATGGGAATATAAATAGTTCGCATATTTTTCTTGCCGTATTGAGTTTGTTGTTGTATAATATATCTGTTAAATTATAATCCTTTTTAAATCAAGAGGTTTTTTAAATGGAAAATGTAGCAAAGAAAAAGGTTTTAAGTTGTATCCAGCCAAGCGGAATGTTAACCCTCGGAAACTATCTGGGTGCGCTTAAAAACTGGAAAAATATGCAAGAAGAGTTTGACTGCACCTTTGCGGTTGCCGACCTCCATGCAATAACCGTAAGACAGGAACCTGCTAAACTGCGTCAGCAGATTTATTCGACCTACGCTCTTATGTTAGCGCTCGGTCTTGACCCTGAAAAGTCAACCCTTTTTATTCAGTCACATGTACCTGCTCACAGTCAACTTGCTTGGCTGCTTTCCTGCTATACCCAGTTTGGAGAAATGTCCCGAATGACTCAGTTTAAGGACAAGTCGGCAAAACATGCCGATAATGTCAATGTCGGTCTTTTCTCCTATCCCGTTTTAATGGCGGCGGATATTCTGCTTTATAAGCCCGACTTTGTACCGGTAGGTGCCGACCAGAAGCAACACCTTGAAATCGCCCGTGATATTGCCGAGCGTTTTAACGGAATTTACGGTGATGTTTTCACTGTGCCCGAACCTTATATTGCTAAGGTTGGCGCCCGTGTTATGTCGCTTCAGGACCCCGCTAAAAAAATGTCGAAATCGGACGAAAACCTTAATTCCTGGGTTGCAATTCTTGATACGCCTGACGATATTATGAGAAAATTCAAACGTGCCGTTACCGACAGCGACTCAAAGGTTTGCCTTGGCGACGATAAACTCGGAATAAATAACCTTATCGGCATTTACTCTGCTGTTACAGGCAAATCTGCCGACATCATAACGGCTGAATTTGAGGGCAAGGGCTACGGCGATTTCAAGAAAGCCGTAGGCGAGGCGGTTGTTGAAGAACTCCGTCCGATAAGAGAGAAATATGACGCTATTATCAAGGACAAGGCTGCTCTGGAAGCCCTTTACCGTGAGGGTGCCGATAAAGCAGGTTATGTTGCGAGAAAAACCCTTTCAAAAGCAATGAAAAAAGTTGGTTTTGTGTTATGAGTTTTCTCCTTGTAGGAAACAAAAGAGTTTGCGAAACGGTTCAGACCCTTATCTCTTCTCACAGACTTCCTCACGCAATTATAATTGAGGGCGAAAAGGGAACGGGAAAAAGAACTCTCGCTAAATATATCGCAAAGGCGGCGGTCTGCGAAAGCAGTGTGCCTCCGTGTAATTCTTGCCGCAACTGTCATCTTGCCGATGCAAACACCCACCCCGACATAGAAACGGTTGCTCCCGAGCCTAAACGCAAGAATATTGTGGTTGAACAGGTCCGAAATCTTCGTTCAACTGCCTACCGTTCTGCCCATACCGCCTCTAGACGAGCCTTTATAATTGAACAGGCGGACACTATGAATTCGTCCTCTCAAAACTCTCTCTTAAAGGTCCTGGAAGACCCGCCGAGTGATGTTGTGTTTGTTCTTATTGCCGAGTCGGCAGATAATCTGCTTGAAACGGTGGTTTCCCGTTGCTTAATTCTTTCGCTTAACACTCCAAGTCAGGACGAAGCGGTAAAATTTCTGACTTCTCACCATAAAATGAGTGAAGAAAAGGCGAGAACTCTTTTGACAGAAGAAAAAAATAATATCGGCAAGGTGCTCAAACGAAAAAAAGGCACCAAAGAGAGTGCCGGAAAAACGGCTGCGGTAAACTTTTTTAATGCGGTAGAATCGGGGGAAACCCTTTCGGCTCTGCTCTTTACGGCACCGCTTGAAAAAGACCGTGTAGAAACCGAAAAATTCACAGAAGAACTTTGTGAAATTCTTTTAAATAAAATCAAAGATTGCCGTCATTTAAGCAATACGGCAAGGGAATATACCGATATGTACAGGGTTGTTTGCGACCTTAAACCAACCCTTATAACAAATATAAATCTGAGTTTATACTTTACGGCACTCACCTTGAAACTTTCGGCTGTAAAGAATAAACCATAGTAGAAAGAGGAATTTATGACCGAGGTAATCTCTGTTAAATTTAAAACCGATGGCAGAGCCTATTTTTTCGACCCTGCCGGAATAACCGCCAATGTCGGTGATATTGTTGTGGTAGAAACCTCAAGAGGCGTTGAGTGTGCCACTGTCTGCGAAGGGGTAAAACAGGTTGACGATATTAAAATCGTTAAACCTCTTAAAAAGGTTCTTAGACTTGCCGACTCGGTAGATAAACGAAAAATGGAAGAAAACCGCAAAAAAGCCGACGAAGCCTTTAAAGTTTGCGAAAAAAAGATTGCAGAACACAAACTCGATATGAAACTTGTCGATGTGGAATATGCTTTTGATGGAACGAAAATTTTGTTCTACTTTACTAGTGAAGGACGGGTCGATTTTAGAGACCTTGTTAAAGACCTTGCTTCCAGTTTCCACACTCGAATAGAACTCAGACAAATCGGTGTTCGTGACGAAGCAAAAATGCTCGGCGGACTTGGAATTTGCGGTCAGCCTTTCTGTTGTGCCCGTTTCCTTGACGATTTTCAGCCGGTTTCTATCAAAATGGCAAAAGAACAAGGACTTTCTCTTAACCCGACTAAAATTTCGGGAAGTTGCGGAAGACTTATGTGCTGTCTGAAATACGAACAGGAGGCTTATGAGTATTTAAACTCTATAACTCCCCCGATAGGCTCCTATGTTAAAACCGTTTCGGGAAACGGAACGGTTATAGACGAAAACCCCTTAACAGGAAATCTCTATGTACGAATTGGAGAGGACGCTGCTCCAATCAAGGTTCATAGAAGCGAGGTTGAACTTTTATCTCGCGCAAAAAACAAAAAGCCGGTTTCAAAGGAAGAAGAAACCGAATAACGGTTAAATTTATACTTGCAATTTTGCTTTAATGTGTTACAATAAAAGCAGATACAAGGAGGTGTATTTAAATGGCATATAAAATTTCCGACGCTTGCATTAGTTGTGGCGCTTGTGCTGCAGGCTGTCCTGTAGAAGCAATCAGTGAGGGCGACACTCAGTTCGTTATTGACCCTGATAAGTGCATCGACTGCGGTGCTTGTGCAGCAGGTTGCCCCGTAGACGCTATTGCTGAGGCTTAATTTTTAACCTTAACGGATGACTTTGGTCGTCCGTTATTTTTTGCTTATTTTTAAAATATGTTCTTTATTATTTTGTAAATATGTGGTATAATTTGTCTGTAATACAATTTGCCTAAAGGAGTTTTTATTATGGTTAAAGAAGTTTTAGTTGAAATTTCCGCCCGTCATGTACATGTTAGCGAAGAGCATCTTGAGATACTTTTCGGCAAGGGCTATAAACTTACCCCCAAAAAAGACCTTTCTCAACCCGGTCAGTACGCTTGCGAGGAGCGTGTTACGGTTGTCGGCCCTAAAAAAGAACTTGCAGGTGTTTCTATCCTTGGTCCCTGCCGTAAAGCCACCCAGGTTGAAATCTCTCTTACCGATGCCCCTGCTATCGGTGTTGAAGCCGCTATTCGTGAGTCGGGCGATGTTAAGGACAGTGCTCCTTGTAAAGTTATCGGACCTGCCGGCGAAGTTGAACTTGCCGAGGGCGTTATCGTTGCAAAACGCCATATTCATATGACAACTGCCGACGCCAAGAAGTACGGAATAACCGATAGTCAGGTTGTATCTGTTAAAATTCCTACCGCCGACCGAAGCCTTATCTTCGGCGATGTTGTTGCCCGTGTTTCCGACAGTTATGCCCTTGCAATGCATCTTGACACCGACGAGGCTAACGCTGCTCAAATCCCCGGAAGTTGCATAGGAGAAATCCTTGACTAATAGTTTGGGAATTTATATACATATTCCTTTTTGCGAAAAAAAGTGCAACTACTGTAACTTTTATTCGGTTGCCCCCAATGGTCAGGTCTTGGAATATGTAAACAAAGTTTCAGAAGAGTTAAAAAAATGGGGCGAGCGTACAGCGCGCCCCATTGACACTCTTTATATAGGTGGCGGAACACCCTCCCTCTTAAAGTCGGACGAAATTTCGGCTGTTATTTGTGCTGTAAAGGAAAACTTTAATTTACAAAGTGATGCCGAAATTACGATTGAAGTGAACCCTAAAGATGCAACGGGGGATTTTCTTACCTCGGCAAAAAAACTTGGTGTCAACCGAATTTCCCTTGGCGTTCAATCTTCAAATGACGGCGAACTTGTTCTGCTGGGCAGAAGGCATAATTTTGAAGATGTTAAACAGGCGGTTAGCCTTGCAAGAGGTTTAGGCTTTGATAACATTTCTGCCGATATTATGATTGGACTGCCTTTCAGCAGTTCAGTTTCTCTGCAAAAAAGCATTGATGATATTCTTTCCCTTAAAACCGAGCATATTTCAGCCTATATCCTAAAGGTTGAAAAGGGAACTCCCTTTTATGAAAGAGGTGTTCTTTTGCCCGATGGGGATAGTGTAGCCGACCAATATCTTCAAATGTGTAATGCCTTTAAAGAGGCGGGTTATGAACATTACGAAGTTTCAAATTTCGCAAAGAACGGATACGAGAGCCGTCATAATAACCGCTATTGGCGGTGCTTGGAATATATCGGCATAGGACCTTCTGCCCACTCTTTTTTTGAGGGTGAACGCTTTTACTACCCATCTGATTTAAATGGCTTTTTAAAAGGTACTTCTGTCTTGCCCGACGGAAAAGGGGGAGACCCCGAAGAGTTTGTTATGTTGTCACTCCGCCTTTCAAGAGGTCTTGTTTTCAGTGAATATGAGGAGCGTTTCGGACAAAAAATAAATGAAAAGTTTAAAGCAAAAGCCGAAAATTTTAAGAAGATGGGTCTTTGCCAAGTTGACTCAAAAAGCGTCAGTCTTACTTCTAACGGTATGCTTGTTTCGAATAGTGTTATTTTAGAACTGATTGGAGAACTTTATGAAAACCTATAAAATTCATCTTATCCGCCACGGTTTAACCGAAGCCAACCTTAAACAACAGTATATCGGCTCTACCGATATTCCTTTGGCGGCTGTCGGTCTAACCGAACTTCAGCGTCTTAAATGTGAAAACGACTATCCTCGGGTCGATAAGGTTTATTCTTCGCCCCTTCTTCGCTGTAAACAAACTGCAAATGTGCTTTATCCGTCAAAAGATATTAAGGTTATAGATAATCTTCGTGAGATTGATTTTGGCGAGTTTGAAGGCAAAACCGCAAACGAACTTGAGTCTGACCCCAGATATGCCGACTGGGCAGCGGGAAGAATTTCTGCGGCTCCCGGCGGAGAAGATAATACCGATTTTGCAAAACGCCTTTGTATAGGACTTAATGAAATTGTAAGGGATATGATGGCGTCAAATGCAGAACACTCTGCCGTTATTATGCACGGCGGTGCTATTATGATGTTGCTTTCTTCCTGTGCGGTGCCGAGAAAAAGTATGGTTGAATGGACCTGCTCTGCAGGTAGCGGTTTTTCGCTTCTTGTAACCCCGTCGCTTTACCATTCAAGCGGAATTGTTGAAGTTATTGACTATGTTTAGAGTCAATTTTTATTAAAGTTTTATTTAGTTTTTATAAAATTGAAAAAAATTCTTTTCATTGACAAAAAGTTGTGATATAATTACTCTCGTAATTTTTATTGCTTTGAAGGAGCGAATAATATGAAAAAATTATATGAAGGAAAAACTAAAGACGTCTACTCTCTTGAAAACGGCAATGTAATGCTTAAATTCAAAGATGATTGCACCGGTAAAGACGGTGTTTTTGACCCGGGCGAGAACTCTGTCGGACTTACCATTGAGGGAATCGGAAAGGCAAACCTTGTTACTTCTATCCACTATTTTGAACTTCTCAAAAAAGCCGGAATTAAAACCCACTATATTTCAGCAAATGTTGACGAGGCTACTATGGAAGTTCTCCCTGCTACTGTTTTCGGTCACGGTCTTGAAGTTATCTGCCGTTTGGTTGCTACCGGAAGTTTTGTCCGCAGATACGGAGAATATATTAAAGACGGTACCGTTCTTGAGGGCGGATATGTAGAATGCACCTTCAAAAACGATGCTTTGGGTGACCCCC
>JAZSLH010000006.1:0-3385 GCA_045535275.1 Acutalibacteraceae bacterium | reverse complement strand
GGTTCGACTCCCCTCGCCTCCACCAAATAGAAAAGGAGCAATACCGCAAGGTATCTGCTCTTTTTTGCTTTTTTGAACGGGGAGTCGAACCCGAGAGGGTAGGGTGTTTTTATTGATTATAAAAACAATTTATGATATAATTTAAATACAAACGAAAAAGGAATGAGGGTAATGGTTGTTTTAATTACGGGAGCGTCGCATGTTGGGAAAACTGCGTTGGCACAGAAACTGCTTCAAAGATATAAATATCCGTATTTATCGATAGACCATTTAAAAATGGGTCTTATCCGCAGTAAACAGACAACACTTACACCGCTAAGCAATGATAATGACCTGACTGAATATTTATGGCCCATCGTTTGTGAAATTATTAAAACTGCCGTTGAAAACAAGCAGAATTTAATTATTGAAGGCTGTTATATTCCGTTTGACTGGGAGAAGGACTTTACAGAGGAGTATCTTAATAATATTAAATACTGTTGTCTTATAATGAGTGAAAAATATATAAAAAATCATTTTGATGATATTAAGAGATATGCAAACATTATAGAAAGTCGTATTGATGATGAATATTTTACATTAGAAAATGTATTAAAAGACAATCAGGAAGCACTAAAACTATCCAAGGAAAATAACGTTCACTATATTCTTATAGACGAAAAATATGAGATAAATTTTGATTTGTAAAGAGAGTTTTGTTATGGAGTTTAATGAAAAATTACAGGAACTGCGCCGTCAAAAAAAGGCTTACACAAGAAGAACTTGCTAACGCTCTTTATGTTTCAAGAACGGCGGTTTCAAAGTGGGAACTTGGCACGGGTCTTGTTTGTCTTTACCGCTATATACTTGCCCTTTCAAAGCGAAAGTGATATAATGTAAAAAACTGCAATTTTCAAAAGGAGATGGCTTATGTTCAATATTCTTGTTGTTGAAGATGACAGAAACACCCGAACTCTCATAAAGGCTGTTCTTGAAAATGAAAAATATACTGTATTTACCGCAGAAAACGGCATTTTGGCTCTTGAGGTAATTGATAAAGAACACATTGATTTGGTCGTTCTCGATATTATGATGCCGAAAATGGACGGCTATGAATTTACAAAAACGCTTCGCAAGTCGGATGAGTTTTTGCCTATACTTATGGTTTCGGCAAAACAGCAACCCGCCGACAAAAAGCAAGGCTTTTTAGTAGGAACAGACGATTATATGACCAAGCCGATTGACCAGGATGAACTTCTGCTTCGTATTAAGGCGCTTCTCCGCAGGGCGAGAATTGCCAACGAACGCAAAATTACAGTTGGCTCGGTTGTTATTGACTATGACACGCTTACCGTTTCAAGAGGAGACGAGGTTCAGGAACTGCCTCAAAAAGAGTTTTTGCTTTTATACAAACTGCTTTCCTACCCCGGAAAAATATTTACCCGAATTCAACTTATGGACGAAATTTGGGGAGCAGACAGTAACACAGGCTGGGAAACGGTTACAGTACATATAGGCAGACTTCGCAAGAGGTTTGAGCACTTTGAAGAGTTTTCAATAGAGTCGGTACGCGGACTTGGATATAAGGCGGTAAAGAAGGTATGAAAATAATAAATCTGAAACCGAAATCAGACCGAAAACTACGCCTTTCTATGACGGTATATTTCTCTCTTGCAATCTTTATTATTCAAGCAATTTCGATTGTTATTGCAATCATTCTCGCCTATGTTTTTTCTTCGGTTGGCTGGATTGACTTCGGTATTGTGAGTATGCCAGACCTTACCGAACTGCTTATATTTATGGCTATAAGCAGTTTAGTTATTGGTTTTTCGGTTGCATTTTTAACGGTTAAATATCCGCTAAAACCCTTTACAACCCTGATAAATCAGATTAACAGGCTTGCCGCCGGGGACTACAAGGCAAGGGTTCAGTTTGGAAAACGAATGGATTCCCACCCCGCAGTAAAAGATGTTATTGACAGTTTTAATAAGATGGCGGAAGAACTTGAAGGGGTTGAGATGCTCAGGACTGATTTTATCAATAACTTCTCGCACGAATTTAAAACCCCTATTGTTTCTATTGCAGGTTTTGCAAAACTTATTAAGCGGGGAAATCTTACCGAAGAACAAAAAAGCGAATATATCGATATTATTGAAGAAGAGTCGCTAAGACTTGCCGAAATGGCAAATAATGTTCTTAATCTTACAAAGGTTGAAAATCAGTTGATTCTTACCGATGTTTCAAGGTTTAATCTATCCGAACAAATAAGAGGGGCGGTATTACTGCTTGAAAACAAGTGGGTTAAGAAAAACACTATACTTAACCTTGATGTTGGAGAGGTTGAAATTGAGGCAAACGAAGAACTTTTAAAACAGATTTGGATAAATCTTATCGACAACGCTATTAAATTCTCACCAAGCGGTGCACAGGTCGATATTAAAATGATTGAAAAAGAAAATCTTCTTTCGGTTTCGGTTATAAACAGCGGAAGTTACATTAAAGACGATGAACTTAAAAAGATATTTAACAAATTCTATCAAGCCGATACCTCGCATAGCAGCGAGGGAAACGGCATAGGACTTGCTATTGTTAAAAAGATTATTGAACTTCACGGCGGAGAAATTTCGGTTGAATCATCAAACGGAGTAACCGAATTTACCGTTTTTCTTCCAAAGACACAATAATACAAAGAGAGTCGGAATAACAAATTCCGACTCTCTTTTACTTTTTTCGACAAAGTTTCTTTTCAGTTTAGGTTTTTATGTTAAATTTTAGTAGATAAACTTTCATTTTTAGTTTGAGGAGAGACTGATATGAATAAAGACTGTGAGCGTGATACAAAAAGCACACAAACGCTTGACGGCGTTTTGTTTGCAAAAATGCTTATTGGCGGTGCTTCAAGACTTGCGGCAAACACCGAAAGACTTAATCAACTTAATGTTTTTCCCGTTCCTGACGGAGATACCGGAACTAATATGGCAAAAACCTTTGACGGCGGTATTAAGACCTTAAGTAGTGAAACCGACAACATAAGCGAAATTTCCAAAAACTTTTCAAAAGGCGTTCTTCTTTCCGCAAGAGGTAATTCGGGAGTTATTCTTTCGCAGATTTTTGCCGGAATAAACGAAGGTCTTAAAGATTATGGTTTTGTAAGAGTAAACGAATTCGCAAAGGCATACCAAAGCGGTATTCAAAAATCCTACTCTGCTGTTCAAAACCCAACCGAAGGAAGTCGGATCGTAGCCATGTCGTTCTGTGAGCCAAGGAGTTGTAGTTAACACTTGTCTTCCTAAGACCGCTTGGCCTCCGACTTAGATTATGGTTTTGTAAGAGTAAACGAATTCGCAAAGGCATACCAAAGCGGTATTCAAAAATCCTACTCTGCTGTTCAAAACCCAACCGAAGG
>JAZSLH010000171.1:0-11694 GCA_045535275.1 Acutalibacteraceae bacterium | reverse complement strand
TAATTGCTGGACCGGTTATTGTTTACGGTACAGTTGCGAGTGCACTTTATGGACTTATTTATTGGCTAATGAAGATGATATAATAAAAAGGTAGACAAATGGCTTTTCCATAAGTCTACCTTTATTTTATTGTTGGACTATAATAGTAATATTTGTTCTATAGTTTTGAAAATCCGTATGTGTTGACAAGTGCATCAAGTTTAATTCCTTTTTTACAAAGTGGACATTCGTGTGCAGGGAAAGAAGCATAATCGGGAAGGTCGTGCGGATTAAATGCAGAACGAACAGGGATATTGTTACATTTATCAACCGTTGCAAAGATTGATGCAATTCCAACAACCATTCCTCCGTAATAGTTAACGGCTTCAACGGCAGCCTTTGCAGTATATCCCGTTACAACCGATGCAGCAAGAACGAGGACATGCTTTCCTTGAATCATAGGCGCCATGTTGTCGCGGAAAATAATTTGACTGTTTGCTGCATGTTCAGGGGTAACGACATAAATGGTCTTATGAGCATTTATGTTGTGAAAATGGTTTTTAGTAAGTTCGTTTGCAAGGCAGGTGCCGATAACTTCGGTTCCGTCAAGGCAAAGAATAGTATCAATAATTGTATTTGAATTGTAATAACTTAAAAGTTCTTGTGCTACGGCTTTTGCCTCTGAAAGACGACTTTTTTGAGCAACAATATCTATGTAATAATTGATATGTGAGCGTCCTGTTGCAAAATGTCCTTTTGCAATACGGAGAAAAAGATTTTTACGTTTAGTTTCAAGTTTGTAAGTGTTTTTTGTTGGCATAAGGGTCCTCCTAAATTCTCAAAGGGCACTTTACAAACAAAATATGTTTGCAAAAAGCCCTTTTTTTTATAATACTATAATTTTGGTTCAATTACAAGAAAAAATTACAATAAATTAAAATACCCGTCTTAAAGACAGGTATTAATGTTTATTGAATAGATTTCCGCCGTGCGAATCTATTGCACATATTAAAGGAAAATTGCTAAAGTTTAGTTTTTTAACCGATTCACAACCCAAATCTTCAAAAGCAATTTCTTCAAGTGATGAAACACAGGCACAGGAAAGTGCACCTGCACCACCGATAGCACAAAGGTAAACTGCTTCGTTTTTTCGAATCGCATCGCAAACTTCTTTGCTTCTTTCGCCTTTTCCTATCATACATTTAAGGCCCTTTTCAAGCAAAATAGGGGAGTATAGGTCCATTCTTGAAGAGGTTGTCGGACCGCAACTTCCTATAATCATACCTTCTGATGTTGGAGTAGGTCCTGCATAATATATTGCTGAACCATCAATATCAAAGGGTAGAGGTTCTCCTTGCTCTAAAAGTTCAATAAATCGTTTATGAGCAGCATCTCTTGCGGTATATACCGTTCCCGAAAGAAAAATTCTATCTCCTGCTTTTAGTTTTCTTGCCTGTGTTTTAAGGTTTGATGTGTTCAAATATATTTCTTTCATGCTTAACCTAGTTTTGCGTAAAGTTCAGCAAAATCACCGCTTATTTGCGAAGAAGAATCCTTGTTTTCGCTTATTTGAGACTTGGCTTTATCGAGTGAATTTTGAAGTGAATCAAGTCTTTCAACGAAATTTTGAGAGGCAGATAAAATACCTTCGGCAATTTCTTTGAGGTCTGTCTGAGTGCTTTCAATGTTTGCAAGACTTTTGTCGGTCTGTTCTTCTACAATGGTAGAATTTTCTTGTGCCCTATCCACAATATCTTTAGCCGATGCCTTTGAAACTAGATAAAGTTTTCCAATTTTGTTGCCTATATCTTCAATTTCGTCAATCTTCTTCTCGTACTCTGCAATACAAGCCTTAAGATTGTCATTTTCAATTGTCAGATTTCCTATAGTCGAAAGAGAAGACTGATGTTCGTTCTTTAAAACTTCGAGTTCCTGACTTAACTTATCAATTCGTGAGTTAAGGGTTACAGAAAGTCTTTTTAGTTCCTTGTCTTTTTGAGCAACATATTCAAGTACGTCATTTTTGTTGAAACCGAGTAGCGCGTTTCTGAATTCGATTGCCATTTTCTCACATCCGTATATTTTTATTAATAACAAGTATACCAGATTTTTCAGCATTTTACAACATTCTTTTTTAACCTCGACAATATCTGAATATTTATATGCGAATATGCATAAAAAACTTGAAAAATATGCAGTTGTGATATATTATATAATAAATTGTTAAGATATAGAGGTGTGCTATGACAAGAAAAGAATTAAGAGAACAAGCCTTTATAATGTTGTTTGAATACAGTTTCAGCGGTGAGTCGGCTTATGAACTTTTTGATATTGCTGCTGAAACCGGAATTGCTATAGATGATGAGTATTGTCAAAACGTTGTATCTAAAGCAATAGAAAATGTTTCGTCATTAGATGAAACTATCGCAGTATATTCAAAGGGCTGGAATACCGAGCGTATCTCAAAGGTTGCACTTGCCGCCCTTCGACTTGCTATAACTGAGATTAGATATTTTGACGATATTCCTAACTCTGTTTCAATTAATGAGGCAGTGGAAATTATCAAAATGTATGCTACCGAGCAGGATGCCTCCTTTGCAAACGGAATTTTAGGCTCTCTTGTCAGAGCGGAAAACTCTTAGTATGTCGTTATCAGTTGTTACTGTAAAGCAACTTAACCTTTATGTTAAGAGTTTGCTTGAAGGAAATCAGAGACTGGCATATATAAGTATTAGTGGCGAAATATCTAATTTTAAGCGTCATTTTGCTAGCGGTCATATCTATTTTACTCTTAAGGACGATACGGCTAGTCTTAAATGTGTGATGTTTAGAGACTACGCCTCACGTCTTTCTCATTCCCTTAATGACGGAATGAAGGTAATATGCACCGGTCGAATTTCTGTTTATGAAAGAGACGGTGTTTATCAACTCTATGCCGAGAACATCATTCCCGACGGCGAAGGCGACCTTATGGCTCAGTTTGAAAAAACTAAGACTAAACTTGACGGCGAGGGGCTTTTTGACCAAGCCTTAAAAAAGCCTATTCCTAGACTACCTAAAAAAATTGCGGTTATCACTTCGCAGACGGGCGCTGCGGTTAAGGATATTTTAAATGTACTTGAAAGAAGATATCCGCTTTGCGAAGTTTTACTTTGTCCCGCTACTGTTCAGGGTGAGTTTGCACCGGAAAGTTTATCTAGTGCTCTTGAAATTGCAGATAATTCCGACGCTGATTTAATTATTATCGGCAGAGGCGGTGGCTCGGCTGAAGACCTTTGGTGTTTTAATGACGAAACTCTTGCCCGAAAAATTTCTTCAACAAACAAACCCGTTATTTCCGCAGTAGGTCACGAAACAGATTTCACAATTTGTGATTTTGTTGCCGACCTTCGTGCTCCTACACCGTCTGCCGCTGCTGAACTTGCCGTTCCCGATAAAGATGAAATGCTTTCAAGCATTTCTGAATTCTCTCGTATAATTTCTTCGTCGGTTAAAGGAACTCTTATCCAAAAGGAAAAAGCACTTTCACTCATCACTTCGTCTGGTGCTTTCCTTGACCCTGTTCGAAATCTCTGTGAAAAGAGAAACCTTTTAATCGATTCGGTTGCTGAAAAAATAAATATGCAAACCGATAAGATAGTTATAACAAAAGACGCCGCCTTCCGCTCTGTTGCCGCTATTATTGAATCAATCAGTCCAATGAAGACAATGCTTCGAGGCTTTTCTGTTGCCGAGAAAGATGGTAAAAGTATAAATTCTGTTAGTAATATTGCGGTTGGCGATGAAATATCCTTGCGTTTTTATGACGGTATGGCTAAATGTAATGTTGAAAATATCATAAAGGAGTAACTTTATGTCAGATAATAATTTATCCTTTGAAAAGGCTTATGCTAAACTTGAAGATATTGCACAAAAATTAAATAGTAATGATATACCCTTAGACGATGCAATCGCTCTTTATGAAGAGGGCATAAAACTTACAAAATTTTGCACAGAAACTCTCGAAAAAGCAAAACAAAAGATTGAGGTCCTTAAAAGTGATGAAAAGTAATTACATAAAAGATAAAATTACAACCTATGCCGCCTCTTTTGAAGAAAAACTTGAGGCCCGGTTTGTAATTCACAATAGCGAATATGCTTCAATTGTTGATGCAAGTAAATATAGTCTTCTTCTAGGAGGGAAGCGTCTTCGCCCCTTCCTCATTCATTCCTTTTACGAACTTTGCGGCGGAAAAGGCGATGGCTCTTTTGGTTTCGAGGCGGCTATTGAGTGTATTCACACCTATTCTTTAATTCATGACGACCTTCCCTCAATGGATAATGATGATATGCGTCGGGGAAAACCGTCTTGTCATATTAAATTTGGTGAGGCAACCGCTCTGCTTGCCGGTGACGCTCTCTTAACCAAAGCATTTGGTTTTGCCGCACGGTCTGAAGGCGTTACCGCTGATAACAAACTTCGTGCATTATCCTTGCTTTCTGATTTGTCTGGAATTGACGGAATGATAGGCGGTCAGGTTGTTGATTTGCTTTACGAAGAAAAAACAGCAAACGAAGATATTTTAAGACTTATTTGCTCTCTTAAAACTGGTGCGCTCATTAAGGCTTCTTGTATGATTGGCTGCATTCTGGCAGATGCGTCTGATGAAAAAATTGCTGCAGCAGCAAACTTTGCAGATAATCTTGGTCTTGCTTTTCAGATAGTTGATGATATTCTTGATGAAACAAGTACTGAGGAGAAACTCGGAAAGCCTATCCACAGCGATAAGGATAATAATAAATCAACTTTTGTTAGTCTTTTTGGAATTGAAAAATGCAAACTTCTTGTTGAAGAACTAACAAACAGCGCTAAGAATTCGCTTTCGGTTTTTGGCGATAGTGCAGATGACCTTAAGCAACTTGCCGATTACCTTTGTAATCGTGATTACTGATTAGGAAGTAGATATTTTGAGTTACAATTATTTAGGAAACATAAATTCCCCCGAAGAACTTAAAAAATTAAGCGAAAAAGAACTTACACAACTGTGTGAAGAAATAAGAGATGTTCTTATAAACACCGTTTCTAAGAATGGCGGTCATTTAGCCTCTAATCTTGGCGTAGTTGAACTTACCGTGGCACTTCACCGTATTTTTAATGCCCCTGAAGATTCAATAATCTTCGATGTCGGACATCAGTGCTATGTTCATAAACTCCTTACAGGCAGATACGAGGTTTTTTCTACAATCCGCAAAGAAAACGGTCTTTCCGGTTTTATGCGTCCCGATGAAAGTGTTTATGACCCTTTTATTACAGGACACGCAAGTAATTCTCTGGCTGCCGCTTTCGGAATCTCAAAGGCAAATGAATTAAGCGGTAAAAACGCTAATGCTGTTGCTGTAATAGGTGACGGCGCAATGACCGGCGGACTTGCTTTTGAGGCACTTAATAATATCGGTGGAAGCAAGAGCAAAATGATTGTTGTTCTTAACGATAATAAAATGTCAATTTCGGGAAATGTCGGTTCTTTCTCAAAGCACCTTAAAAAAATCCGTCTTAAACCAGCGTATTACCGCTTTAAAAGGGGAACACAGTTCTTTCTAAAAAGCGTACCACTTGTTGGAATACCCATTTATAAACTGATTTCAGGTATTAAAAAATCCTTAATCAGACAGGTATATCAGAACAATATTTTTGAAACAATGGGCTTTAAGTATATTGGTCCCGTTGACGGTCACGATATTGAAAAACTTGAAACCGCAATGAAAATTGCGAAAACTCATAGTTCTCCCTGTCTTATACATGTAGTTACTGTCAAAGGAAAGGGTTATAGTTTCGCAGAGGAACAGCCAGGCACTTATCACGGTGTTTCTGCCTTCGATACCCACGACGGACTTGTTATGAAGAACTCAAAAAACTTTTCTTCCGTTTGCGGAGAAACTCTCTGTGAACTTGCTGAAAAAGACAGTCGTGTGTGTGCAATAACTGCCGCTATGGCAATCGGTACGGGACTTGACCGTTTTGCTGATAAACACACCGAAAGGTTTTTTGATGTTGGTATTGCTGAAGAGTATGCGACAACCTTCGCCGCCGGTCTTGCTGCTGCGGGAATGCGTCCGTATTTCGCCGTTTACAGTTCTTTTCTCCAACGCGCCTATGACCAGATAATTCACGATACCGCAATAGCGGGGTTGCCTGTTTGCTTCCTTGTTGACCGTGCCGGAATTGTCGGCGATGACGGAGAAACTCATCAGGGCGTTTTTGATGCTGCCTTTCTTTCAACTGTTCCGGGAATGACAGTATTTTCTCCCGCAAGTTATAGCGAACTTAAAGATTGTCTTGAAAAATCCTTATCCTTTAGCGGTCCCGTTGCCATTCGCTACCCCAGAGGAAAAGAAAAAATGCCATATCTATGCGATTCGGCTGAATTTTCTGTATTTAATAACGGCGGAAAAGTTGCACTCGTAACCTACGGTATTATTTCTTCAAATGCTCTTGAGGCAAGTAAAACTCTTAAAGAAAATGGAATTCTCAACGATTTCATTAAACTTAATCAGATATATCCCGTTTCTGAAAAACTGTGTAAAAAACTTTCTGAATATGAAAAGGTTTATTTCTTTGAAGAAGGTATAAAAAGCGGTGGTATTAGTGAGCATATCATTTCTAAAGCAGGACTAAAAAATTATAGTATTACCGCTATAGAAGATAAATTTGTTCCGGCTATGTCAATTGATGCCGCCCACAAAAAGTTCGGTCTTGATAGCGAGTCAATAATCAGACTGATTTCAGGTGAAAACAATGGCTGATAAATTGAGGCTTGATAGTGCTGTGTTTGAAGCAGGCTATGCCGAGAGTCGTGAAAAAGCAAAGGCTCTTATAATGGCTGGACTTGTTTATGTTAATAATCAGAAGTCCGATAAACCGGGCACAACCGTAAAAAGTGATGATGTTATTGAATTTAGAGGTTCTTCGCCAAAATACGTAAGTCGCGGCGGTCTAAAACTTGAAAAGGCGGTTGAAAAATTCGGATTTTCTTTAAGCGGTTCCGTTTGCGCAGATATTGGCGCTTCGACCGGCGGTTTTACAGATTGTATGCTACAAAATGGCGCTGTAAAGGTTTATGCTATTGATGTTGGATACGGTCAACTTGCTTGGAAACTTCGTACAGACGAAAGAGTTGTAAATCTTGAACGAACCAACTTTCGCTATGTTACAGAGGAACAGATACCTGAAAAACTTGATTTTTGTTCAGTAGATGTGTCTTTTATTTCGCTTGGTCTTATAATTCCGGTTATGAAAAGCATAATGAAAGAAAATGCCGAGGCCGTCTGCCTAATTAAGCCGCAGTTTGAGGCGGGTAAAGAAAAAGTTGGAAAAAAAGGTGTTGTCAGAGACCCTGATGTGCATCTTGAAGTTATTCATAAAGTAATTGGTATTGCTACAGAAAACGGGTTTTCTGTTAGAAACCTTGACTTTTCGCCAATTAAGGGCCCCGAAGGTAATATTGAATATCTTATTCATATTTTAAATGACCGCTTGTCACAAATAGACAAAAATGTTCTTGCTGAAAATACGGTTGAAGAAGCACATCTCTCATTAAAAGGAGAATGAATAATTTGAAAATTGCTCTCTTTCCTAATTTTGAAAAGAATGGAACTAAAGAACTGCTTTGTAGTGCAATAAAAATCCTTAAGCACTGCGGAGCCGAGTGCTTTGTTCCCCAAAGCGTGTCGTCAGACTGTGAAAGTATGCCTGATAATTGGTTGTATGAGAATTGTGATACGATAATTACTATAGGTGGCGACGGAACTCTTATTAAACACGCCAAGGCAGCCTCACGCTACTCAAAAAACTGTCTTGGAATAAATACTGGGCGTTTAGGTTTTCTTGCAAACCTTGAAAAAGACCAACTAAACTTGCTTGGCAGACTATTTAGTGGCGAATTCACGGTAGAGTCCAGAATGATGCTGTCGGTTAAAGCAATTAAAAATGGCTCTGTAACCTGTGAAGATATTGCACTGAATGATGCGGTTATTTCAAGCGGAGGAGTTGCCAGAATTACTGACATAAACCTTAATGTTTCGGGTGATGATATCGAGTATATTGCCGATGGAGTTATATTTTCAACACCAACAGGCTCAACAGCATATTCAATGTCTGCAGGTGGTCCTATAATTGACCCTGAGGTTCGTTGTATAACGGTAACGCCAATTTGCTCACACTCTTTAACCGCCCGTCCAATACTTGCAAACGAGTCGGCAAAAATGCGTATAACATTAAAAGGAACTTCCCGAACAGATGCATTTTTAACTATAGACGGCAACCGCTCTTGTGTGGTTGATTTTGATACAGAAATTCATATTTGCAAATGTCAATATGATGCAAAACTTATCAATTTAAGTGACAGCACGATTTATAAAACGATATCTAAAAAATTTTAGGAGAAACTAAATGAAAAATAAGCGTCAGGCGGTAATTATTGAACTTATTCGTAATAATATTCTGACAACACAGGACGAACTTCTTGAATCGCTAAAAAGCCTTGGCTATGAAGTTACCCAGTCAACTGTTTCGCGTGATATCAAGGAACTGCGAATTGTTAAAGCACAAGACGAATCTGGAGTTTACAGATATATTGTTGCAGGTAAAAATAACGACAGAATAAGAAATCGAAATCATTTTGAAGAGATTTTTTCAAAGTCCTGCATCGACGTCGTTTATTCACAGAATACTGTTGTTGTCAAGTGTTATTCGGGAATGGCATCAAGCGTTTGCGTAGCCCTCGACAATCTTTTCAGCGATATCCTTTTAGGTTCACTTGCAGGTGATGATACAATCTTCGCAATCACTTCGGGTGAATCCGATTCTATAGTTCTTACCCAAAAAATAAAGAAACTTATTTAACGGAGATATTTTATGCTTAAATATCTACATATTGAGAATATTGCAGTAATAGAGTCGGCAAATATTGAACCCGTTTCGGGCTTTAATGTTTTAACGGGAGAGACGGGTGCAGGTAAATCCATTATAATTGACTCTATAAATGCCGTACTTGGTGAGCGTACTTCAAAAGAAATAATACGAAACGGAGCAGATAAAGCGTTAGTTTCGGCGGTTTTCGGAGATTTATCCGATACGGTTCTTTCAGTACTAAGTGAAAACGGAATTTTTCCCGACGAAAACGGACTTATATCTATTCAAAGACAACTCAGTTTAAACGGTAACGGCAGTATCAGAATTAACGGCCAACTTGTTACCGCACAGGCACTTCGTGATATTTCTAAGTGTCTTATAAACATTCACGGCCAGCACGATAGTCAGATGCTTCTTAAACCCGAAAATCATTATATTTATCTCGACCTCGTTGCTGATAATGATAAAGAAATGGCCGAATATAGAGAAGCCTTCAGGTCGTTCACCTCTATTCGCCGTCAGATTAAAGAACTTGAGTGCGATGAAGATAAAAAATATGAGCGTATAGATTTGCTCAATTTTCAGATAAATGAACTCGAAACCGCCGATATAAAAATTGGTGAAGCAGATGAACTCAAAAAAACACGCGAAATAATTCGAAACTCTGAAAAACTTCTTAAGGCACTTAACGAATGTGCCTATATGCTTAACGGAGATATAGATTCTGACGGTGCAATTTCCCTTGCACGTTCTGCTCAAAGTTTTATGGAAAAAGCGTCGGTCGACGAACTTTCTGATACCGCTGGACAACTTTCGCTTTCAATTCAAGGTCTTGAAACGGTTTCCGACGCTATTCGCAGTTATGTGTCTGATTTTCCTTATTCTAAAGAAGACGCCGAAAGAACCGATGAAAGACTTGACACAATTAACCGTATAGTGTTAAAATACGGCAATAGTGAAGAGTCTTCTCTAGATTATCTCGAAAAAGCAAAGGCAGAACTGCTTGAGATACAGTTTAACGAAGAAACTCTTGAAAAACTAGAAAATGAACTTGAAGAGGCACAGCAAAGACTCGTTCTGGCAGGTGAGAAACTAACAGAATCTCGAAAGAAAGCAGCAAGTAAATTTGCAGGTCAAGTTTGTGATGCGCTTAGTTTTATGGATATGTCGGGAGTCCGTTTTATTGTTAATGTGAATAGAGCGAAATATTCTCTCAGCGGTTGCGATAGTGTGGAATTCCTTATTTCTGCTAATGCCGGAGAGTTGGTAAAACCGCTCTCAAAGGTTGCCTCAGGCGGAGAACTTTCCCGAATTATGCTTGCAATTAAGGGTATTATTGCTGATAAAGATAATGTTGACACTCTAATCTTTGACGAAATCGATACTGGAATAAGCGGAAGAGCAGCCTCTAAAGTTGCTGTGCAACTTAAAAATGTTTCCAAACTTCGACAGGTAATCTGCGTAACCCATTTAGCACAGATTGCCGCCGCTGCAGAGGGACATTTTCTAATTGAAAAATATGTTTCATCAGGAAAAACCTATACCGACGTTATTCTTTTAAATCAAGATGACAGAGTCAAAGAGATTGCCCGAATTATGTCGGGTACAGTTTTTACAGAAAACACAATCAGTTCCGCAAAGGAACTTTTGGATAGGAGTAATAATTAATGACGCTTTATGAAGAACTTATTGAACGTGGTCTGATTGCACAGGTCACAAACGAACAAGAGATTAAAGAAATGATTAATGATGGAAAGGCAACCTTTTATATCGGTTTTGACTGTACTGCCGATAGCCTTACCGCAGGACATTTTATGGCGCTAACCCTTATGAAAAGGCTCCAGATGGCAGGGAATAAGCCTATTGCCCTTATAGGTGGCGGAACTACTATGATTGGTGACCCATCTGGCAGAACCGATATGAGAAAAATGCTCACAATAGAGGATATTAACCATAACGCCGCTTGTTTTAAGCGCCAAATGGAAAGATTTATCGACTTTTCTGACGGCAAGGCTCTTATGGTTAATAACGCAGATTGGCTTTTAGACCTAAACTACGTTGAACTTCTTCGCGAGGTCGGTGCGTGTTTTTCTGTTAACAATATGCTTCGTGCCGAGTGTTACAAACAGAGAATGGAAAAAGGGCTTTCTTTCTTTGAATTTAACTATATGATTATGCAGTCGTATGACTTCTATCATCTTTTCAAAAATTATAACTGCAATATGCAGTTTGGCGGAGATGACCAATGGTCAAATATGCTTGGCGGCACCGAACTTATCCGTAAGAAACTAGGTAAAGACGCCCACGCTATGACAATTACTCTTTTAACCGACTCTCAGGGTAAAAAGATGGGCAAAACTGCAGGTAATGCCGTTTGGCTTGACGCTAATAAAACTACACCTTATGAATTCTATCAATACTGGAGAAATGTTGACGATGCTGATGTTATTAAGTGCATTAAAATGTTGACCTTTATTCCTATTGAAACTATTCGCGAATACGAAAAGTGGGAAGGTAGTGAACTAAATAAGGCTAAAGAAATTCTCGCTTTTGAACTTACTCAAATGATTCATGGAACAGAAGAAGCCGAGAAGGCTCAAAATGCTGCTCGTGCGATTTTCGGCGCCGGAGCAAACGATGATAATATGCCTACAACTACTCTTTCGACAGATGACCTTACTGACGGAGTTATCGGTATCCTTGACCTTATGAGTAAAGGTGGACTTATTACCTCTAACGGAGAGGGAAGACGCCTTGTTCAGCAAGGAGGCGTTTCGGTTGACGGCCAAAAGGTATCCGACCCCGCTACCAAGATAGCCGCCGAG
>JAZSLH010000079.1:0-7949 GCA_045535275.1 Acutalibacteraceae bacterium | reverse complement strand
CCCTCACGCGGCGTTGCTGCATCAGGGTTTCCCCCATTGTGCAATATTCCCCACTGCTGCCTCCCGTAGGAGTCTGGGCCGTGTCTCAGTCCCAATGTGGCCGTTCAACCTCTCAGTCCGGCTACCGATCGTCGGCTTGGTAGGCCGTTACCCCACCAACTACCTAATCGGACGCGAGCCCATCTTTCAGCGATAAATCTTTGATACCAAGAAGATGCCTCCTCGGTATGTCATGCGGTATTAGCAGTCGTTTCCAACTGTTGTCCCCCTCTGAAAGGCAGGTTGCTCACGCGTTACTCACCCGTCCGCCACTAAGTGTCACAAGAAAATCCAGTAGCAAGCTACCATCAAATCAGCGTAACACTCCGTTCGACTTGCATGTGTTAGGCACGCCGCCAGCGTTCGTCCTGAGCCAGGATCAAACTCTCTGAAAAATTATATGTTAAACACCCGAAGGTGTTTAAACCATTTTCTCAGAACAGTTATTCTGCTCTTAAATTGACTTCATTCAAAACTGGCGTTTTGTCTGAATTGTCCTTAATTTACTTTGATTTCTCAAATTAATTGTCGGGTCCAATTTCTTGTTTGTCGTTGTTTAATTTTCAAGGTCCGTTCGCGCCGCTTTTTGCGGTGCTTGACTATAATACCACAGTGGTTCTTTATTGTCAACACTTTTTTTCAAAAAATTATAATTTTTTTCGCATTTGTTTACTATCGCAAAAAAGTTTCAATTTTATGATGTTTTTTGACAAATTTAACCAACCTAATACCCCTATTTCATATACACCCTTAACTTTTCAAGCGCCTTTTTTTCTTTTCTTGAAACCTGCACCTGAGATATTCCGAGTATTTGGGCGGATTCGGTTTGAGTTTTCTCACTGAAGTACCTAAGTTTAATTATTTCCTGTTCTTCATTATTTAAACGAGAAATTGCATCATCTATCAGAATTCTTGAACAGATTTCATTTTCATAACTTTCGCTGGGCAGTTGATGTTCCCCTACCCCGTCGTCGTTTTCATAAGTTAAAGATAAAACCTGACGGGAAGCATCTAATGCCTCAACTATTTCTTCGGGCGGAACATTCAGTCGCTCCGATAAAAGAGAAACGGTTACTTCAAAACCGCACTTTTCCAAGAGTTCCTTTTCTTTTTGAACCTTCATTGACAGTTCCTTTAAAGAACGGGATACTTTTATTGCACCGTTATCTCTGAAAAGGCGTTTGATTTCACCTATTATAGTAGGAACGGCATAGGTCGAAAAGCAAAGCCCTCTTGAATCGTCAAAACCGTCTGCCGCTTTTACAAGTCCTATACATCCAACCTGAAATATATCGTCGTATTCTATGCCCCTGCCTACAAACCTTTTACAGCAGGAATGTACCAAACGCACATTTGATTCTATCAGTTCATTTCTGTTTAGCATTTTCTTTCACGCTGATACGCTTTTTCATTGTTACGGTTGTACCTTTGCCCAGTCTTGAAAGCACTTTTATATTATCCATCATACTTTCCATTACCGCAAAACCGAGTCCCGCCCTTTCTTCTCCTCCTGTTGTGAAAAGGGGTTGCATTGCCTGTTCTACGTTTTCAATTCCGCAACCTCGGTCGCGAATTTTGATTTTTAAAACATTGTCAGGTAGTATTTCACAGGTTATGTATATCATTCCTATACTGTTTGGGTAGGCGTGAACACTACAGTTTGTGACTGCTTCAGAAACGGACGTTTTAATATCGGATATTTCTTCTAGAGTGGGGTCAAGTTGGGTTGCGAAAGCCGCTACGGTTACACGGGCAAAGGCTTCGTTACATGACCTTGATGGGATATTAAGTGTAAATTTATTCTTTTCCATTACTTATCTCCTTTATCAATTGTTGCAAGGCGGTCGATTCCTGCAAGTTTCATAATTTTATAAATGTTTCCCGAAAGATTTGAAAGGTTCAGTTTGGCTCCGTTTTTTTGGAGGTTTTTAAACCTACCCATTACAAGGCCTATTCCCGAACTGTCCATAAAAGTAACCTCGCCAAAATCAAGAATCAAGAGTGACGGCATATTGAAATCTACCGCACTGTCTATTTCTTCACGCATGTTTTTTGCCGAGTGATGGTCGATTTCGCCCTGAAGATAGACGGTTAAGACCTCACCGGTTGAATTCATTCTCATATTTTAACCTCCTAAAAATAAAGACAAGCCTTTATAAAATTATAAAGACTTGTCTTAGAAAATTATGCTGTATTTTGTTGTCGAAATTATGAATTATAGAAGTTTTTAAGTTTTTCCCTTATAGCAGACGCCAGATAGAGAGAGCCGAAAACAAAAATTGGCTTTTTCCCTTTTGATTTTTCTTTTGCTAAAGTTATTGCGTTATCATAATCACGGGCGACTGCAACATCGTCGCAGTATTTATTAGCGAGGTCGGCAAGGTCGCCGGCAGAAATTGTTCTTGGGTTCTCGTTTACGGTAACGGTAATAACGCCCGAACAGTATTTAAGCACTTTTTTTAGCACGGCTTCACAGTTTTTATCCGCCATCATGCCGACAACGGCAACAATCTGTCCATTGTAGTTTTCCATAAAAGAAGACAGGGCATCGGCTCCGTTGGGATTGTGGGCACCGTCGAGTAATACCAAAGGCTTTATACTAATGAGTTCAAGTCGGGCAGGTACAACAGCCGAGGCTAAACCGTCTATAAGTTGGCTCTTAGAAACAGGTATACCAGCACTGTTTACGGTTTCAATAACAGTAACGGCATTATAGACCTGATGTATACCGACCAGACGGGTTTTATAGTTTTCACCTTTATATATAAAGGTATTGCCTTCTATCGAAGTCGAAATAACCGAAAGTTTTGAGGTGTCGGGCAAGAGAAGGCTTTCGGCGTGACTTTTTATTTCATCAAGAGCCTCTTTGTTTTGCAAGGGATAGGATATGACCTTAGAACCGTCCTTGATAATTCCGCACTTTTCCATAGTGATTTCAGATATGGTATTGCCGAGAATAGCGGTATGGTCAAAATCAATCTTCATTATAACAGAGCAGAGAGGGCTTTTAATTACATTGGTAGCATCAAATCTTCCGCCAAGACCTACCTCTAGAATTACTATATCGCAATTTTGCTCTTTAAACCAGAGAAAAGCAAGGGCGGTAATAAACTCGAATTCGGTAACAAAAACTTTTGTATTTTTAATTTGTTCGCAGAGTCGGCAAAGGTCTTTCTTTGGAATATATTCCCCGTTTATCTGAATTCTTTCACGAAAATCGACAATATAAGGTGAAGTGTAGAGTCCTACTTTAAGACCTGCTTTCCTATAAACTGAAGAAAGCATATTACAAGCAGAGCCTTTACCATTAGTTCCCGCTACATGAATATATTTAAGGTCATCTTGAGGGTTGCCGAGTTTACAAAGCAGTTCGGTTATTCTTTCAAGACCCGGTTGTGAACCGAACACAAGCAGAGAATGTATATAGTTTAACGCATCATCATAGTTCATAAAACATCACCAAAAGGTAAACCGTATGCACGAGGCATACGGTTTAAATATTAGATTTGAGCCTTAATCTTTGCAATACTCTCGCTAAGCATAGAAATTCTGTCAAGAGTTTTTGCGAGAAGGTCTTTTTGCTGATTAACAACCGCTTCGGGTGCTTTAGCAACGAAGCCGGGGTTGTTAAGTTTGCTTTCATAGAAAGCCTTATCCTTATTCGCAGATTCAAGTTCCTTGTTGAGTCTTTCAAGTTCGGCAGTAAAGTCTACAAGTTCGTTTAACGGAATATAGACCTTTGCGCTGTCGGTTACAACAAGAACCGCATCAGGCATATCAAAACTGTTTTCAACCTCAACACTGCTTCCCGAAGCCAAACGGCTTATAAAGGCAGAGCCGTTTTCAAAGATATCCTTAAAGGGAGTTGCTATGCAGATTTTTGCCTTTTTAGAGGGCGGAACATTCATTTCGCTTCTGCGGTTACGAACGGCACGAATTACGGCGATTACCTTTTCGAAACTCTCGGCATCTTGTTCAAAGTTAAGTGCTTCATTATATTCAGGCCATTTTGAAATCATAATAGACTGACCGCTATGGGGCAAGGACTGCCAAATTTCTTCGGTGATAAAGGGCATAAAGGGATGAAGCAGTTTTAAAACACCCGTAAAAACATAAACTAGAACCGCTCTGGCAGTATTTGCGGCAGTTTCATCATCACCGTTAAGGCGTGATTTACAAAGTTCAATATACCAATCGCAGAAAATGTCCCAGATAAAATCGTAAAGTTTTGCAACGGCAAGGCCGAGTTCATATTTATCGAGGTTATCGGTTACATCTTTAACGAGTTCGTTATACTTATGAAGAATCCATTTGTCTTCAAGAGCGAGGTCTTCGGGTAGGGGCATTTCTTCGTCTGACTTAAGATTCATAAGAAGGAAACGAGCCGCATTCCAGATTTTATTAGCAAAATTACGGCTTGCCTCAACCCTTTCAGGACTGTAACGCATATCGTTTCCGGGGGTATTACCGGTAGCAAGGGTGAAACGAAGGGCGTCAGCACCGTATTTTTCGATTTCAACAAGGGGGTCAATTCCGTTACCGAGCGACTTTGACATTTTAAGACCATTGGCGTCACGGACAATTCCGTGGAAAAGGACAGTTTTAAAAGGAACGGTATCGGTATATTCAAGACCCGAGAAAATCATACGGGCAACCCAGAAGAAGATAATATCATATCCCGTAACGAGAGTGTTAGTGGGATAGAAATATTTAAGTTCAATATTCTCGTCAGGCCAACCGAGCGTTGAGAAAGGCCAGAGAGCCGAGGAGAACCAGGTGTCGAGGGTGTCTTCGTCCTGGTGAATATTTTCGCTTTGGCACTTGGGACATTTGTCGGGATTGGTACGGGAAACGATTATTTCGCCGCAATCACTACAGTACCAGGCGGGAATTCTGTGACCCCACCAAAGTTGACGGGAGATACACCAGTCCTTGATATTTTCCATCCAATTGAAATAAATTTTTTCAAGGCGGGACGGTATGAATTTAATGTCGCCCGATTTAACCGCTTCGATAGCAGGTTTTGCGAGGGGCTCCATTCTAACGAACCACTGTTTTGAAACACGGGGCTCAACGACACTGTTGCAGCGATAACAAGCGCCGACATTATGCTTTAAAGGTTCAACCTTAACAAGATAGCCTTCTTTTTCGAGGTCTGCGACAATGGCTTTTCTTGCCTCGTAGCGTTCCATACCAACGTATTTTCCGCCGAGTTCATTGATTTTAGCGTCATCGGTCATAACATTGATAACAGGTAAGTTATGACGAAGACCTACTTCGAAGTCGTTAGGGTCATGGGCAGGGGTGATTTTAACAACACCCGTACCGAAGTCCATTTCAACATAGGTATCGGCAACAACGGGAATTTCGCGACCAACAAGGGGCAGAACAACGGTTTTACCGATAAGATGTTTATATCTTTCATCATCGGGATGAACGGCAACGGCAGTATCGCCGAGAAGGGTTTCGGGGCGTGTTGTTGCAAGTTCTAAATATTCGTTACTGTCCTTAACGGGATAACGGAGGTGCCAGAAATTGCCCTCAGCCTCGCTGTAAACAACCTCGGCATCAGAAATAGAGGTAAGGCAGTGAGGACACCAGTTGATAATTCTTTCGCCGCGGTAGATTAAATCCTTATTATAAAGACGGACGAAAACTTCGCGGACAGCATTTGAACAACCTTCATCTAAAGTAAAGCGTTCTCTTTCCCAGTCACAAGAAGCACCGAGTTTTTTAAGTTGACTTATAATTCTTCCGCCATACTGCTCTTTCCACTCCCAAGCGCGTTCGAGGAACTTTTCACGACCAAGGTTTTCTTTGGTAAGGCCTTCCTTTTTCATTGCTTCAACGATTTTTGCTTCGGTTGCAATAGAAGCGTGGTCGGTACCGGGAAGCCAAAGAGCAGAATAACCCTGCATTCTTTTATGACGGATAAGAATATCCTGCAGAGTTTCGTCAAGGGCATGTCCCATATGGAGTTGTCCCGTAATATTCGGTGGCGGTATTACTATAGTATAGGGTTCTTTATTTGCGTCTACCTCAGCGTGAAAAAAGTTCCCGTCGAGCCAGAATTTATAGATTCTGTCTTCAACTTCGCCTGAATCGTAGACCTTTGCTAATTCTTTAGCCAAAATCATCCCTCCAAATTTACATTAAAACATATCATATATCAAAACATTAACTTTGTCAAATAATTCCTATGATATACAATGGATTTTCGAGAATAATACTACTGTCGACAATATATAAATAATCTGCGTTTGCAAACTGTCGACAACCGCTTAACCTTATTTAAAAGGCTAAGCGGTTCTTTTCGTTTAGAAGGTCATCTGTTCGATTTCCTCTTCTTTTTTTAGTTGACCTGCGGCGGGAAGATTACGGGGGCGGTAGTGGTGAGCTTTATCAAGACTTCCCTCAACATATTTACTTGCGGAGAACAAACGCTGTCCCCTCTTCTGCGTCATAACAGCAATTCCTCCGTTATCCTTTGCCGCTTTTTCAGAAAGGGCGGAAGTGTTTACCATAAGCATTCTGCCGTTGGTTGAAACTAAAAGCAGGTCACATTCTTCTTCGCAGTAAAGCACAGTATGAAGCGGGAACTTTCCGCAGTAGGCATTTATGAGTTTCTTGTGGTTTGTTTTTGTAGCATAGGAAGACATTGGCACCCTTGCAACTCTGCCGTTATCAAAGGCAAATATCATAAATCCTGTATATTTTGAAACAACCGCCATATAGATAGCGTTCTCTCCCTCGTCAAAGCCAAGTTTTGACGGAATATAGTCGCCAAGTATACTTGCCTTTGTATCGCCAAAATCAATAGCCTTACTCTTATAAACTTGTTGTTTATCAGAGAAGAAGAGCAGTTCAACCGAGTTGTTGCTGTCAACAATCTGGGTAATTTCGTCGCCCTCTTTAAGTTTCTGGTCTCCGCTCATACGAAGGTTTGCAGTAGGTATTTTCTTGAAGTAACCCTCTTTGGTAAAGAAGAAAGTAACCGGAGTATTGTCAACAATTTCTTCTTCAGGTTCGTCTGACGACGCGTCGGGTTCGATTATAGTCGTTTTGCGGTCCATTCCGTATTTTTCAGAAACCGCTTCGAGTTCTTTAATAATAATACCGAGAAGTTTTCGTTTAGAAGAGAAGGTTTCCTCTAAATTTTTAACCTCTTTTTCAAGATTTTCTACATCTTCGAGTTTTTTAACAATATACTGACGGTTTAGGTGACGAAGTTTTATTTCAGCAACATATTCAGCCTGAACCTCGTCAATTCCAAACCCAATCATAAGATTTGGAACAACCTCTTTTTCTTCTTCGGTCTCTCTGACAATTTTTATTGCCTTGTCGATATCGAGCAGGATTTTTTGAAGACCCTTTAAAAGATGGAGTTTCTCTTTTGTCTTTGTGAGATTATAGTATACTCTGTTTCTGACGCATTCTGTACGGAAGGCAACCCATTCTTCTATAATTTCTTTTACGCCCATAACTTTTGGGGTGTTTGCAATAAGAATATTGAAGTTGCAACCAAACGAGTCTTCAAGAGGTGTGCTCTTAAAGAGTTTCTTCATTAGTTTGTCTGGGTCGACACCGCGTTTTAGGTCGATAGTAATTTTAAGACCTTTTAGGTCGGTTTCATCGCGGATATCATTGATTTCGGTAACCTTTTTAAGTTTAACAAGGTCGATTACCCTTTCGATAATCTGCTCACTTGTAGTAGTTGGCGGAATTTCGTGGATATCTATACAATTCTGCGATTTATCGTAGGTATATTTTCCTCTTACCTTAAAACTACCTCTGCCGGTACGGTAGATTTCTTCCATTGCGGCACGGTTATAAATAAGTTCGCCGCCAATTGGAAAATCGGGGGCTAAAAGTGTGTCGGCAACGTTTATGTCATTATCTTTTATATACGC
>JAZSLH010000071.1:0-5497 GCA_045535275.1 Acutalibacteraceae bacterium | reverse complement strand
ATTTGCTACTTGCACCATTGCGGGTCGAACCACGGTGTCTCCGAGTTTATAACCCTTTTGAAGAACCTGGGCTACGGTGTTTTCGCCAAGGTTTTCGTCCTCTATGTGCATTATTGCTTCGTGTATAGTGGGGTCGAACTCTTCGCCAACCGTTCCGATTTCTACAAGACCGAGTTTTGAAGACAGTTCAGAGAGTTGTTTTACAATCATTTCTATTCCTTTATTATACTGCTCTGTTCCTTGCTCAAATTCGGCGGCACGGTTTGCGTTATCGAAGATTGGAAGCAAGGTTTTCATAACACTTGCCTTTGCATATTCGGCGGTTGCCTCTTTCTCTCTTTCGGTTCTCTTTCTAAAGTTATCAAACTCGGCAGCGGTACGCAGAAGAAGGTCGTTTTTCTGCTCAAGTTCCGCCTTTAATTTTTCTGCTTCGGCATTTTTTCTCGGTTTCTTTTCCTTTTTGGGTGTTTCTGCCTTTTCCTCGGGCTTTGAAACCTCCTCGTTTACTGCCGTTTCATTTTTGATATCCTCTGACATAATATCATTCCTCCAATCCTTTAAGAACTTCGGTCATTATACTTCCTACCCGTTGGGCAAGATACTGAACGCTTGGTAAAAGCGACGCATAGTCCATTCGGGTCGGTCCTATTACGGCGATTCTTCCAAGTTCGCTTTCTTCTGAGAAAGAAGCGACTATCATTCCCGCACTTGCAAGTTCTGAATAGTGGGTGTCGTCGCCTAAAACAACCCCGACCGGCTCGGTAACAACAGACAGAATGTCGCTTACCGTCTCGGTTGTTTTTAAAAGACCCATTATTTTTCTGGCCTCAAGGTCACTCGGGCAGACCGAGTAAAGATTTGCCGCTCCTCCCATTTTAACCTGAACCGATTTAAGTTCCTCTGCCATTTCGAAAACACAGGAAAGAAAGGGGGCAAGAGCAAGAGCGTCAAGGCCTGCCGACACAACCACACTTTGAAGATAGACCATATCCAGCCTTGAAACATCTTTTGTGCAGACAGCGTTCTCAACAATCTGTTCAAACCTCTCAATAAGTGAGGAATTAAGCGAAAAGTCGCATTTTACCAAACGGCTTCTTGTTCTTCCGTCGGTTGTAATTACGAAAACTACTGCCGAGCCTCTGCCCATTGGCATAAGGGTTGCCCGACATATTCTGACGCCGAGATTTGCGCCCGAAGCCGAGATTACGGGAAGCCCGATTAGTTCCGAAAGAATTTCTGCCGCCGAAGAACCAAGGGTTTCGGGGTCGGGACGAACGCTCTCAAGCAAAGAATCAATAACCTGCTTATCTTCCTGTGAAACGGTGTTTCTCTCCATAAGTTCGGTAACATAAAGCCTATAGGCTTTGCTTGTAGGAACTCGACCCGCCGAGGTATGAGGCTGTTCAAGATAACCCATTTCATCCAGTTCGCTCATCTCGCTTCGAAGGGTTGCGGTAGAGGGAGGATTTTCAAGCCTTGTGGCAAGAATTTTGGAACCGATTGGCTCTCCGCTTTCAATATGAGCCTTTACTATTTCGGCAAGTATTGCTTTTTTACGGGGGGTTAGTTCCATATTTCTCCTCCTTTTTATTATTCTGTGCTATAAGTTAGCACTCTATACGCTCGAGTGCTAACTGCAATAATAATTTACCACTTTCTTCCGCGTTTGTCAATAGACAAATGTTAATTTTTTGTAAAATTCTTTGACTTTCCCTGACTTTTATGTTAAACGGGAAGAGTTGTGCTAAATTGCTTGGGCAATTATCTTGTTTTTAAACTGTAGATTAGGGGTAAGGGGAAAGGGAAAAGGAAAACCCCGTTTTTATTTAATCTTTACTGAAAATCCCCTTTTCCCTAAATATGTATATAAACGGCTACGCTGTAAATAATAGGAGCGAGGTGGAATTATGGAAATTCTATTAAACTGTTTAAAGGCTTTTTTGGTTGGCGGGGCAATCTGTCTTGTGGGTCAGGTTCTGATTGACTACACAAAACTAACCCCCGCAAGAATTCTCGTTTCCTTTATCGTTGCGGGGGTTATACTCTCGGCAATTGGTGTGTATCAGCCCCTTGTCGACTTTGCGGGAGCGGGGGCAACCGTTCCGCTTACGGGTTTTGGTCACCTCTTGGCACAGGGCGTTAAAGAGGCGATAGACGAGTTCGGGTTTATTGGAATTTTAACGGGCGGTTTGTCTGCGGCGGCGGCAGGAATAGGCACAGCCGTTACGGTGGGTATCATCTGTTCGCTTATATTTAAACCGGGCGACCGAACAACCTCTTAAGGTTTTATCTAATCTTTACTGAACCCCCCTCTTCCCTAATCCCTTTTCCCTAAATATGAATATAAACTGTTTACCACCTAATATAATATACAGGTGGTATAATGCGAATAAATAAGGTCGTTTTTATAAAAAACGCATTGATTTTGACCGTAACGGGTCTTATCATACGCTTTGTAGGTATGCTTTTCAGAATATGGTTGGCGGGGGCAATCGGTTCGGAAGGTATAGGGCTTTACAGTCAGATTTTTTCCTTTTATATGCTTGCCTGTGCCTTTGCTTCGGCAGGAATCAATACTGCGGTTACACGAATGGTTTCAGAGGAGTTGGCTCTGGGTAACGGCGAGGGGGCAAGGCGTGTTCTTGGCCGATGTATATTTGTGGCTCTTTTTATTGCCCTTGGTTCGTCTTGCCTTGTCTTTTTTGGGGCAGATTTTATTTCAGAAAAAATAATCGGCGATATAAGAGCCGCCGACGCCCTTAAAACCTTGACCATCTCTCTTCCGTTTATGGGGGTTTCTTCTTGTTTAAAAGGGTACTTTATTGCAAGAAAAAAGACGGCTCCCGCCTCCTCTTCGCAAATTTTTGAACAGTTTGTCCGCATAGGTCTTATTATGCTCATTTTAGGGGAGGTTGAAAACGGGGATATTGCACGTTCCTGCCGTGCGGTGCTTTTTGGGGACGCAATAGCAGAGGCTTGTTCCTTTATATATATGTATATCTCCTATGCAATAGATAAATCACGATATCTTGTGTCTTTAGGGGGGCATAGACCACAATATTCTGTGCTTTCCCGTCTTCGACACATCGCTTTGCCGATTACTGCGGGGCGATACCTTAATTCAGTTTTGCGAACGGCGGAAAATGTGCTTGTTCCAAAACAATTAGAGAAGTTCGGTATGGCTTCAAGCGACGCTCTTTCGGTTTTCGGGACAATTAAGGGAATGGCCTTGCCTCTGATTTTCTTCCCCGCCTCTTTTTTAAACGCTCTGTCTACCCTGCTTATTCCCGAAATGAGCGAAGCGGCGGCATCAAACAAGGCATATAAGGTCAAATATACTGCCGAAAAGTGCATACATATAACCCTTATCTCCTCTTTGCCGATTGCGGTCATTTTCTTCTTTACCGCCACAAGCCTTGGAAATCTGGTTTACGGCGACACTCATTCGGGGCAAATAATACGGCTTTTGTCCCCGCTTGTTCCGCTAATGTATATGGATTCGGTCTGTGACGGACTGCTTAAAGGGCTTGACCAACAGTTTCCGGTTTTCAGAAACTCAATGTTAGATTCTCTGGGCAGACTCGCTCTTATTCTTGTTTTTCTGCCAAAATTCGGCTTTATGGGTTTTATCGGTATAATGTATATCAGCAACTTTTTTACCTGTTTTTTAAACCTTTTCAGGCTTAAAAAGATATCGGGGGCAAACATAAAATGGTTTTCTTGGGGCGTTCTTCCCGGTATAACGGCAATAACCCTTGGGACAATAATTTGTCTGATTGTTCAGCAGTTTAGTCTTTCGGGGGTGTGGTTTGTACTTGCTGTAACAATTCCCACTATCCTTTGTTATTTGTTTGCCGTTTTTAAACTAGGTTGTATTTCTATTGATGATATCAAATAGTTTCACGTGAAACAAAATAGCGTGGGTTTTTCGCCCACGCTATAATCTTTTATCTTTAAAAAACTCTTTGAGTATTTCTCCGCATTCTTCTTCGCATATTCCCCCGTAAACTTCGGGGCGGTGGTTAAAAGGCAGAGCAAAGAGGTTTGCAACCGACTCTGACGAGCAACAGCCCGATTTTGACTCATAAGCCCCGAAAACAACCTTTTTAATTCGGGAATTTATTATTGCTCCCGCACACATTGGACAGGGCTCAAGGGTTACATAGAGTTCACACCCGTCCAGGTTCCAACCTCCGACCTCTTTCGAAGCCTGTCTTATTGCTTGAATTTCGGCGTGGGCGGTAGGGTCGCCCTTTGCCTCTCTGCAATTAAACCCTTTTCCTATTATCTCGCCCTTTCGCACAACAACTGCACCTACCGGCACATCGCCGTTATCAAAGGCGGTTTTTGCAAGGCTTAAAGCCTCTTTCATATATTCTTTGTTCATTTTTTCCTCGATTAGTTTATTTTTAATGAAATCGCACCGTTGGTGCAATGAAATCATAAATAAATTTATAATGAATTCTTATGCTCCGCATAAAATGAAATCAAATCCTTTTCATTCGCCACAGCGGATTTCATTACACAGGGATTTCATTCCATTAGGGATTTCATTCGTTTTCGCAGAAAACGGATTTAATTACAGCGAACCGAAGTTCGCTGTATGTTTCACGTGAAACTTTATTTTAAGAAGGACAGCCCGACATTTGAAAGGCTTTCAAAAAGGGTTAAAAGAAGTGCTATTATCATAAAGGGTGAAAGAAAAAAGTGTTTTGCTTTTTCTTTTGAGGTAAGTTCGGTCTGCGTTTTTTCAAGTTTCCAGAAGTTTTCATTTTTTCTTGTCAAAAGGATGCCGATAAAGAAAAGGATAAAACAGACTATAAAATAGACCGCAAAGATTATCGGCTCTGCGTCGGGCGACTGTATGCGGTCAAAAAGGGCATCAAACAAGACCGAAACGGCGTTATTTATAAAGTGCATAATAATTGCAGACCAGATTGATTTAGTCTTTACTATGGCAAAACCGAGGGCAAGGCCGACGATAAAGGCGAAAGGGATTTGGACAAAGTTTCGGTGCATCAAGCCGAAAATCAGGGCAGAAACCAGAATGGCAAAACCCTCGCCAAATGGTTTTAAGACGCCAAAAGTTACTCCCCGCATAGCGAATTCCTCAACTAAAGCGGGGGTTGCCGCCGTTGCGAGAAGGGCAAGAACTATTCCTATAATTCCCTTTGCCTCATCTAAAGGATATGAATAAAACTCAATTCCAAAGGACGAAAAAATTTGCGTGGCGGTGGTGGTTGCAATATTTCCAAAGGCACAAAAACCGAGCCCTAAAAAGATGACGGGAAGCAGCGTTCCTTTTTCGGTTTTATTAAAGGGAATTGTTTGAGAAATGGTTGTTCCGACCGCCCTTGGAACAAAGAGAAAGGGAACTATAAAACTCAAAATCGATAAAACTATATTTAAAACTCTATTAAAAACAGCATCGGCAAGAAGGTCGTTTAGAATAACCGTCGTTTCGGTGAGGGCAGCAAGGTCGACAATAATTATGCTG
>JAZSLH010000066.1:0-9840 GCA_045535275.1 Acutalibacteraceae bacterium | reverse complement strand
CGCTCTCCTCTTTGGTAAGTTGAGCAACCGGGACACCCGACCAGCCCGAAACGATTTCAGCAATTTCCTCTGCGGTAACGCTGCCAAGACAATCCGCCTCGCCGAACTTCTTATCTTTTTTGATGTTTTTAAGTTTTTGCTGAAGATTTTTCTCTTTGTCGCGAAGTTTTGCCGCAAGTTCAAAATCCTGAGAACCTATTGCTTCTTCCTTTTCAGCAGAAATTTTACTTATTTTATCGTCGAGTTCTTTGACTTCGGGGGTGATTTTTGAACTTCTTATTCTTATTCTGGACCCAGCCTCGTCAATAAGGTCGATAGCCTTGTCGGGTAAAAACCTATCGGTAATATATCTTGACGAAAGGTTAACTGCAGCCTCAATAGCATCATCGGTAATTTTTACATTATGATGAGCCTCATATTTATCGCGTATACCCTTAAGAATCAGAATGGCGTCATCCTCGCTCGGCTCATCGACCGTAACGGGCTGAAACCTTCTCTCTAATGCTGCATCTTTTTCAATGTTTTTACGGTACTCGGATATTGTGGTTGCACCGATTACCTGCAGGTCGCCTCTCGCAAGGGCGGGTTTTAAAATATTAGCGGCATCTGTAGCCCCCTCTGCCGAGCCTGTTCCGATAAGAGTATGGACCTCATCGATAAACAGAATTACATCTTCATCGGCGATAACTTCATCAATCACAGCCTTAATTCTTTCTTCAAAATCTCCTCGGTATTTGGTACCTGCTACCATACTCGTAAGGTCTAAAGAAATAAGCCGTTTGCCGTTTAGAATTTCGGGAGCATCTCCAGAGGCAATTTTTAACGCAAGGCCTTCGGCTATAGCGGTTTTACCAACGCCGGGTTCTCCGATTAAGCAAGGGTTATTCTTTGTTCTTCGGCAAAGAATTTGTATTACTCTTTCAATTTCTTCGCTTCTTCCGATAACGGGGTCAATTTTTCCTTCTATTGCCTCAGCAGTAAGGTCATGACCGTATTTTTCAAGGTTCTGACCGCCTTCTTTTTTGGGTTTTGAGCCTCTCTTTTGAGGTTTTGACTGACCGTCTTGTTCTGACGAAGCAGAAACAGCCTCTCTCGTGAGCGACGCAATATCAACACCAAGTTCGCTAAGAAAACGAATAGCGTAATTATCGGTATCGCTCAGTATTCCGACGAGGATATGCTCGGTACCAATAAGGGTTCTACCGTTTTTACGGCTGAACTTAACGGCACTCTCAAGGGCTCTTTTGGCTCTTGGGGTGAAATAATCGGGAGAAAGAGATGTCGAGTTTCCGCTTCCTATAGTTGTTTCGATAAGTTCTTCGATTTTATCTGCCGTTACATTCCTTTTATTAAGCAGGGTTGCCGCAACACCCGAACCCGTTTTAAGAAGGCCTAAAAGTTGATGTTCACTTCCGACATAGGTGTGTCCTAAATATTCGGCAGAACTTATTGCGTAGTTTAACGCTTCGTTAGCCTTTTGCGTAAAACCGTCAAATGAATATTTCAAATTTATCACCTCAATTAAAGAATTTCGCTAGCCATCCGTGCTCTTGCTTCATCTCTTTCCTTAAAGTTGGATACCGAAAATTTTCTCATTATCATATGAGGTTGAGCCTCAATAAGCAAACGAATGGGTTCAATACTTTTATTCTCAATTATTCCCTCACTGACCCCTAGTTTAATCAAAGAAATAAGTTTCATAAACTCTTCAGTACTAATAAGTTTTGCGTATTTAAGGGTTCCATAGGCTCTCATTACCCTATCTTCAAGGTCAATACGCTCTAGTGCATTTCTGTTTTGTTTTTCTCTGTCAACAATCTGGTCAGTAATAACTAGCAAATTGTCGATTGCGTTTTTCTCACTGATTCCAAGAGTTATCTGATTAGATATCTGATATAAAGCGGCAACCGCTTTGCTTCCCTCGCCGTACATACCGCGTACCGTGAGGCCTATTTTTGCAGCCGCATCAGAAATTGAAGAAATATCTCCTTTGCTTTCACAAACAGGAAGATGAAGCATGACAGAGGCACGAAGACCCGTTCCTATATTTGTAGGGCACTCGGTTAAATAACCTAAATTTTCATCAAAAGCCAAGGGCAGAATTTCACCAAGTGCCGTATCTATATCATCGGCAATTTTATAGGCTTCACTGAGTTTTGAGCCGGGTAAAATTACCTGAATTCTGATATGGTCTTCTTCGCCAATCATAAGGCTTATACTTTCATCATCAGATAAAGCGATTGCTCTTTTTGAAGAGTTTCGCGCAAAATCAGGACTGATAACGTGACGCTCAACCATTGCATGAATTTCATTTTCGGGAATATCATCCATTTCAATGAATTTAAGGGATGCAATCCCATTCTCGTCAATTTTTTCAAGGGCTTTTTTAACCCTGTTTTTAAGTTCGGTGAACATTTCGTCGGACATTCTTGACGGGAAAGGCATATTAGCAAGGTTTCTTGCAAGACGAACTCTTGAACTTATAATTATTTCATTTAATTTATCGGTTTCTTTATACCAACTTGCCATTATTTTTCTCCCTCCAATCTCTTTATTTCATCTCTAACAACGGCCGCTTCTTCATAGTTTTCTGATGCAACCAGATTTGCAAGTTTTGCTTTTAGTTCACCTATAGGGTCATTGCTTTCGGCGACAACAAGTTCTTTTCTGCCCGGAATTTTTCCAACGTGGCGTACACTTCCGTGAATACGCTTTAAATATGGGATTAGTTTTTCACCAAATTCATCATAACAAACAGAACAACCTACTCTTCCTGTTTTTGCAATATCTTCAAAGGAAGCACCACAGCAACCGCAACGGCTTTGAACCTCAGATGAAGACATTTGCAAAGACTGCCCAAACATTGAAGCCAGAAGATTAGAAATTGAGTTTGAACCGAAACCTGAATATCCACCTTTTGCGGCACAGTAACCGCATAGATTTTGCTCGGTGACCTTTCCGTTAATTGACGTTTTTATATGGGTTGTAGCGGCGTATTTACCGCATTTATCACATAACATAATCAAAGTACCTCCTAAATTTGAGTTAAAAACATTTGCTTAACTATTGATGCCCTGAGATATCCACGATATTCCTGAGGGATACAGGTCATTGACGAGTTAGAAACCGCAGCATTGATAAGACGGGCAGTTTCATTGCTTATGAGCCCTGACTGACTGCAGTTTTCGGTAATAATACGAACATCCATAGGGTCAATAGATGCTCCTATAGAATTAATTATATGCATTATTGCAGAGGTTCTATTAAGTTTAATTCTTGAAACGCGAACATATCCTCCGCCGCCTCTTCTGCTCTCAATAATAAAACCGCGTTCCGGAGTAAATCTGGAGGATAACACATAATTTATCTGACTTGGAGCACAGCCGACGATTGAAGCCAATTCATTTCTTTGAATTTCAGCCATATTTTCTTCAGATTCTTCAATAAGTTCAAGTATTCTTGCCGCTATGATATCACTCATTCTCATAAAATCACGCCTTTCGGTTTTTGACTTTCCTTGACCTTTAATTTAATTATACATAAAAGTCAGGGAAAGTCAATACCTAATTTATTTTTTTGACAATTAGGTAACAACTTGCTTTTTCGCAGCATAGTATGTGATGAAAAGAATGAAAGGGGGTCAACAAAATGTGTGGTTTCTCTAACAACTGCTCTTGGATTCTTATCATCATCCTCTTACTCATCTGCTGTGGCGGAAACAATGGCCTTGCCAATAATAATGGCAACGGTTGCGGATGCGGCTGCGACAACAACTGTGGTTGCTGCTAATTAACGGCACAAAAAAAGCCCTATGACACAACAGTGTCATAGGGCTTTGCTTTTAATAATTATTTATTGAACATACTGAGGACATCGGTGTAGTCGTCATCATTATCTTCAGAAGAAGACGAAAGAATAGACTCAATTGTTGGGTTAGAAGCCTCTTTCTTCTTTTCCTCGCCAAGTCCGGTTGCAACAACGATAACACGGATAGTATCTTCAAGGGTTTCATCAAGACGGGCACCCCAGATAATAGTTGCATCGGGATGAGCCATTTCGTGAATGATGTTAGAAGCGAGTTCAACCTCTTCAAGTCCGATATCTTCAGAGCCGGTAATGCTGACGATAACGCCACGAGCATTTTCCATAGAAGTTTCGATAAGAGGACTTGAGATAGCAGCACGGGCAGCCTGTTCTGCCTTATCACGACCGGTAGCAATACCAACGCCCATATGAGCATAGCCTGCATCCTTCATAATGGTGGTAACATCGGCAAAGTCGAGGTTAACCAGTGCGGTAACATTGATAAGTTCAGAGATAGACTGAACGCCCTGATGGAGAACATTATCAGCGATATTGAAAGCGTTCTTAAAGGTAATCTTCTCATCAGAAACATATTTAAGACGCTCATTGGGGATAATTACAAGGCTGTCAACCTGTTCAGAAAGACGGGCAATTCCCTCTTCAGCCTGAACCATTCTGTTTTTGCCTTCAAAAGCGAAAGGTTTGGTAACAATACCAACGGTAAGAATTCCAAGTTCTTTTGCAATTTGGGCAACGATAGGAGCAGCACCCGTTCCGGTTCCGCCACCCATTCCTGCGGTAAGGAAAATCATATCTGCGTCGCGAATAGCGGCAGCGATTTCATCTTTAGATTCTTCAGCGGCAGCACGGCCTTTTTCGGGGTTAGCACCCGCACCTTTACCTGCAGTAGTTTTATCGCCAATCTGAATTTTTGTATTAGCCTTTGAATTGTAAAGAGCGGCTTTATCGGTGTTGATAGCAACGAATTCTACATTACGAATTCCAGCCTCAACCATTCTGTTAACGGCATTTCCGCCGCCGCCGCCAACGCCTACAACCTTAATAATCTGTGCAACTTCGTTTTCGAATTCACTTGTCATGCTGAATGCCATTTTTATTCCTCCACTATATTTAATCTTCCATAACTGCGTGATTACACTTATACGATTTATATCATATCATATATATTTTAAAATTTCAACAAAAATTTAAAAATTTTTTTGTGTTTAAAATTTGTACTCGGATATTCCTTCATAAGTAAAGACGGGCTGATTGTTTTCGGGGGTCCAACCGCTTAAATCAAAAACTCCCTCAGCATCTTTCGAAATTCTTGAAATAGCCGCTTTAAGATATGCAGTCTTATCTTTAAAATATGTTGACGAACCGAATTTAACGATAATTCTGTCTTCTATCTTCATATATGAGTCATAAGGGTCAGTAATATTTACTGCATCAACGCTAATATCTTCTGACTGAATTATATCTACATACAGATTAAAGAGTTCCTGTTCCCTATCTGTCGCAAAAGCAACATTTTCGCCGACGACTAAAGTTGTTTCGGGTGAAACCGAAAATGAAATAAGTTCACTATCATTTTCGGTTTTTTCTTCAATAATTTTTCCGTTTAAATCGGCCGAAAAATATTGGTCTGTATCAGAAATACAGATTTGTTCGATTGTTTCGGTAATTATAATTTCAACTGTAGACGGAAGTGCGTGGTCAAAGTCCACCTCTACAATAAAGGGTAATTTTTTTTCCAACTTGTCCGAAATTTTATTTTTAGATAGCAATGTCAGAAACAGATTGTCCCCAACATTTATATCGGTACACTCAATAATCTCTTTAGAAGTATATATATTGCTTCCTGATACTTTAATGTTTTCAATTTTGAAGAAAACAGTTAAAGAGAGCGTACAAAGCACTACAGCACAAATAGAAAGAATAAGCAGAGTTACAGCAAATGTCTGCTTTCTTCTGCGACGGCGTTTTCCTTTTTGGGCTTTTTTGATAGCGGCTTCACGCTCTCTTGCTCTTGTGTTATCGGTAGCCATTTAATCATTCCTTTTTGATTATTGCAGAGAGTTCAGTTAATGTTGTTTCAAGACTCTCATAACCTCTTTCAATATGACAAATCTTATCTATTGTACTTAATCCATCAGATGCAAGTGCTGCAACGACTGCAGCCGCACCTCCTCTTAAATCGGTACAAGAAAGTTCAGTGCCTTTAAGAGAGTTTACGCCCTCGACGACTGCAACACGATTGTAAACTTTAATATCAGCACCAAGTCTGCGAAGTTCACTAATATAGTTAAAGCGATTTTCAAAAATATTTTCAATAAACACCGAAGTGCCTTGTGCCTTTATAAGCGAGGCAACCAAAAGCGGTCCTGCATCGGTCGGAAAACCGGGATAAACGGTTGAGCGAACCGTTTTAATTCTATAAAGCGGTTTATCTGCAGAGATAAAAAGCGATTGTTTATCGGATTTAATTTTGCAACCCATTTCGCCAAAGGCGGCAACAACGGCTCTTATATGATTGTTGTTAACGTCACGCAGCATAACTTCTCCGCCTGTAGCCGCGGCCGCCGACATATAGGTTGCCGCAACTATTCTATCGGGAATAACGCTATGTTCAACAGAATAAAGTTTGTTTACACCGATAATTTCAACTCGGTCTGTACCTGCGCCATAAACCCTTCCACCTGCCTTATTGATAAAATTGGCAAGGTCAGAAATTTCGGGTTCTTTAGCGGCGTTGTGCAAAACTACTCTCCCTTTAGAAATACAAGACGCGAGTATTATATTCTCTGTTGCACCAACACTTGGAAAATCAAGGCTTACCTCAATATCTTTCGGATAGGTTTCCCTTTTACAGATAATACTTCCGCCGTTTTCTGTGACAGAAAAGCCGAGTTCTTTTATTGCTTTTAGGTGAAGGTCTATAGGTCTGGGGCCTAGTTCGCAACCTCCGGGTGCCGTAACGGTAGCCATAGAACACCTTGAAAGAATTGCACCAAGAAAGACAACCGACGAACGCATTTCCCGCATTAACTCGTTAGGTATGGCGTTACAAGTAACGGAAACTGAATTTATATACACATCGTTCCCAAATTGTTTGCACCGGCAACCGAGTGCGTTTAGTATTTTTATTGCCGCCCTGACATCAGACAAATCAGGACAATTATGTAGAACAGTATTTCCGTTAATCAGCAAGGCGGCGGCTAAGATTGGTAATGCGCTGTTTTTAGCACCTTGAATTTTAACTTCACCCTTAAGACGATGTCCGCCTTCAACAATATATTTAGACATTCTAACACCCTTTCGTATGAAAAGAAAAAGAATGACACTTTTTCTAATTCATACTATGCGGGTGTATTATTTTTGTGAGTAGAGGTCTTTGATTATTGAATAAATACGCTCGTTTGAATCAGGGATACTATGTTTTAATGCATTTTTGCCCATTTTTTCCACGGTTGTTTTATCAATAAGAAGTTTTTCAACCGCTTTTATAAGAGACTCTTCAGAAAGGTCCTTTTCTTCAAGAACCTGAGCCGCATTTTTGTTTTTAAGGGTCATAGCATTATGATACTGATGATTTTCAGCAACATAGGGCGACGGTATAAGTATTGAAGCCTTACCGCAAATACAAAGTTCACTTAAGGTTATGGCACCCGCACGACAGATAACGAGGTCAGCGGCAGCCATACAAACATTCATATTATCAATATATTCTCTGACCGTGATTTCTTTAGAAAGTTTTCCGCATTTTTCTTCAATGCTTTTCTTGGTCGACTCAAAACCTGCTTTACCTGTAGCGTGGATATGATAATATTTTCCGCTACCATTATGACTTTTAATAAGTCCGACGACCGCCTCGTTAATAGGACGGGCACCCAAACTGCCTCCAAAAGAGAGGATAAGCGGACGGCTGTCAAGCCCGAGAATTGCTCTTGCCTCTTGCTTTGAAATTTCGGTCAGTTCTTTTCTTACGGGATTGCCGACCGCATAAGGCTTTTTATTTAGTTTCATATGTTTTTCGGCTTCGGGCATTGCGAGCATTACACGGTCAACATTTTTTGCAAGTGCTTTAGTTGTAATACCCGGGAAGGCATTTTGCTCGTGAATCGCCGTTTTAATTCCGAGTTTTGCCGCCTCGCGAAGAACGGGGCCGCTAACATATCCGCCCGTACCAACAACAATATCGGGCTTTAGTTCTTTAAGAAGTTTTCTTGCTCTAAAAGAGGCTGTAACCGCTTTTTTTACGGCAACTGCATTGTGAACAATGCCTTTAGGCGAAAGTTTTCTTTTAAAACCGGTTACATCTATTGTATAAAAATCATATCCTGCGGCAGGAACAAGCCTTGCTTCAAGATTATGTGCAGTACCTATATAACTTATTTTAGCATCAGGTTCTTTGTCCTTTAGATATCCCGCAATAGCAAGTGCGGGATTGATATGACCTGCAGTGCCTCCTCCGGCAAAGAGAATATGCATTATATTACTCCTTTCGTTAATAATCGGTTATAAGGTAAATAGGTTACGCTTTTTCGACCGAACTTGACCTTGATACCGATAAAACAACTCCCATTTCACAAAGAAGTATTACAAGGGCTGTGCCTCCATAACTAAAGAAAGGCAGACTTATTCCCGTATTTGGAATTGTATTGGTTACTACGAGGATATTTAAAATCGCCTGTAAACCTACTTGAAAGGTTAGGCCTATTGCTAAAAACGTTCCAAAGCGGTCCTGGGCACGAGCGGCAATTGTAAATCCTCTCCAAATAAGAGCACAAAAGAGAAGAATAATTACCATTGCACCGATAAGACCGAGTTCTTCGCAGACAATTGAGAAAATAAAGTCATTATGGGGTTCGGGTACCCAGAGATATTTCTGACGGGACTGACCTATTCCTCTACCGAGAATTCCGCCCGAGCCGATTGCGAGAAGCGACTGAATTGTTTGGTAACCTTTACCACTCGGGTCTGCCCAAGGGTCAAGCCAATAGGCAATTCGGTCGGAGCCGTAACTTATTGCTCCAGAGAAAATAAGGAACAGAAGACCTCCTACACCAAGACCCGCTCCCGCTACAATCCAACGAGCCTGAAGACCCGCAACAATCAGAAGTACTATTCCAAGGGAGAAGATTAACACCGTTGCAGAAAGGTGGGGTTCGCTTACTACAAGAATACAAACTATTCCTAAAAGCAATACCATAAAGGCTAGATATTTCACCTTTTTAATTTTCTCGGCATTTGTAGAAAGCCAAGCGGCGAAAATAACAACTATTGCAAATTTAGCAATTTCTGATGGCTGAAAGGAAAAACTTCCTATTGCAAGCCAACGCTTAACATCAAGTTCTGTTGATGCAGGAAGAATTAGCACGAGTACTAACATTCCAACCGTTACAGCATAAATAAACCAAGCAAATTTCTTTAAAACATGGTAATCAATTCTTGATATTATGAGCATCAAAGTGACGCCGATTATAGCAAAAATCGCCTGTCTTGAAATGAAACGGTAGGAATTTCCGAAATATGTGTAGGAATATGCATAACTTGCCGAAAACAGCATAACAAGTCCTACCGAGAGTAAAATTAAAACAAAAGAAAGAAAGGCTATATCAATCTTACCCTGTTGAATAAAGGATAATTTTTTCTTAAGGCTCTTTGCCGACAAGTTATTCACCTCACAAACAGTTTTATTCTGATTTTAACTAATGTATGACGCAAGTACTGCAGGAATACATCCGAGCACAGTAACCAGCGAAAAAACAAGACAAATTTTATCTTCGCTCCAACCGGACATTTCAAAATGATGATGAATAGGACTCATTTTGAAAATTCTTTTGCCCGTAATTTTAAAACAGGCAACCTGAAGAACTACTGAAAGCGCTTCGCAAATATAAACAATACCGATTGGTAACAGAAGAATTGGTCTTTCACAGCCGAAAGCAAGAGCAACAACTATTCCACCCAAAAACATTGAACCGGTATCTCCCATAAACACCTTTGCGGGTTTTGCATTCCAAAGAACAA
>JAZSLH010000114.1:0-3921 GCA_045535275.1 Acutalibacteraceae bacterium | reverse complement strand
GGAACAAAGAGAAAGGGAACTATAAAACTCAAAATCGATAAAACTATATTTAAAACTCTATTAAAAACAGCATCGGCAAGAAGGTCGTTTAGAATAACCGTCGTTTCGGTGAGGGCAGCAAGGTCGACAATAATTATGCTGAAAATTTGGGGAAGAAGCATCATAAATATAAAGGCGACGCCCACCGCAGCCGAAACGGCTTTGATTGATTTCTTTTCGAGTTGCTTTTTGCTGTAGCCGAAGTCAAAAATCTCTGTTTCGGCGTTAAAGTTGTTTTCCAAGGTTAACCTCCAAAAAACGCAAATAAGAGCGTTTTAATGCTCATATTTTAATTTATCCGTAATTATCTCTGTTTTTATTTGTTTTTCTCTTGTTTTATAAATATAACTCGTTTGTCATTCCGTCGATAACTAAACTCAAAACGGGTGACAACATCGTTTTAAAAAAACTTAAAAAGGGGCAAAATTTGCCCCTTTTTGTTTATTCTTCTGCAGTTTCGTCTGCTTCATCTGTTTCAGGTTCGTCGGGTTCGTCTGCATCGGCGGCAGAGTCGGCGTCGGGAGCGTCGGCAACATCTGTTACCTCGTCTTCATCGTGGGGGGTTGCGGACGCCGAAAGCACAAAAGCGGTTTCATTGTTCTTTCCGAACTTCATAACTCTAACACCCTTTGAGGGACGGGCAAACTTGCTTATTCCCTCAACGGCAATTCTGATTATAATTCCGTCGGAAGAAATCATAATAATATCTTCGTCTTCGGTAACACAGAGAACTGCTGCAACATCGCCGTATTTTTCAACCTTATAGTTGGTAATACCCTTTCCGCCTCTCGACTGCAGACGGTAGTCGGTAACGTCACTTCTTCTTCCGTAACCGGTTTCGCTAATGGTCAGAATTACCGCATCATCACAGCAAGCAGCCATTGCCACAACCTCATCGTCATCACGAAGACGGATAGAACGGACGCCTCGGGCGGTTCTTCCCATTGGGCGAACATCGGCTTCGGCAAAGCGGATTGCTTTACCTTTTTTGGTTGCAACGAGAAGAGATTTTTCGCCGTCGGTTAAAGCAACAAAGCGGAGTTCGTCGCCGTCGTCGAGTTCAAGGGCGATAATGCCCGTTTTACGAACATTCTTGAAGGCTTCAAGGGCGGTTCTCTTAATTACGCCGTTCTTGGTTCCCATAACGACAAATTTCGCCTCGTCGATATCTCTGCAAGGAAGAATCATAGAAACGGTTTCCTCGGGCTGAAGCGGTATTATGTTAACCAAATTCATGCCCTTGCCCTGACGGCTTCCCTCGGGAATTTCGTAAGCCTTAAGTTTATACATTCTTCCCTTGTTTGTAAACATCATTACGAAATCATGCGAGTTGCAGACGAACATATCTTCAACGATATCGTCCTCTCTGGTCTGCATTCCCATAATTCCCCTACCGCCTCTGTGCTGAACAGAGTAGGTGTCGGCAGGAAGACGCTTGATATAACCGCCTTTTGTACGGGTAATAACCGACATTTCTTCGGGAATAAGGTCTTCAATGTCAACCTCGCCCGAAACGGCAGAAATTTCGGTTCTTCTGTCGTCGGCGTATTTATCACGAAGATTTAAAGCCTCAGTCTTTACTATATCAAGAACTCTTGCTTCACTTGCGAGAATATCCTGACATTCCTTAATAAAGGCTAACTTTTCGTTTAGTTCGTCTTCAATCTTCTGTTTTTCCATTCCTGCGAGTTTACCGAGTTGCATCTGAACAATAGCGGTAGCCTGAATATCGTCAAGGCCGAAACGTTCACAGAGTTTTTCTTTTGATTCGGGAATGGTTTTAGATTTTCTGATAATTTCGATAACTTCGTCAATAAAATCAAGCGCAATTTTCAGACCCTCTAAAATATGGGCTCTTTCCTGTGCTTTTTTCATATCAAAAGCGGTTCTTCTGCGGATAATGTCGCACTGGAAATCGATGCTGTTTTGGAGCATCTCTTTAAGGGTTAAAATTTGGGGTTTGCCGTTTACAATAGCAATAAGATTTGCACCAAAGGTGGTCTGAAGTTCGGTATAAGAGTAAATTTTGTTAAGAACAACCTGTGGGTTAGCATCTCTTTTAAGGTCAACAACAATTCTGATACCGCCGTCACGCTTTGAAGAGTAATCGACAACATCGTCAATGCCCTCAATTCGCTTTTCACTTGCTAAATCGTAAATTTTCTTAACAAGGGCTTCTTTTCTGACCTTATAGGGAATTTCGGTAATTACAATACGGAATTTTCCGCCCGAAGTTTCCTCAATTTCTGCCTTGCCTCTGACAATAATTTTGCCCTTTCCGGTAGCATAGGCGGCACGGATACCGGCTCTGCCCATAATAATTCCGCCGGTTGGAAAGTCGGGGCCCTTAATATATTCGCAAAGGTCGGCAAGTTCGGCTTCGGGGTTATCAATAAGATAACACATTCCGTCGATTGCTTCGCCTAAATTATGGGGCGGAATTTCGGTAGCCATACCGAAAGCGATTCCCGAAGAGCCGTTTACAAGCAGTTGCGGAAAACGGACGGGAAGAACGGTAGGCTCTTTAAGGCGGTCGTCATAGTTTGCCATAAAGTCGACCGTTTCTTTCTCTATGTCGTCAAGCATAGAGTAGGAAAGGCGGTTCATTTTAGACTCGGTATAACGGTATGCAGCGGCAGGGTAGCCGTCGATATTACCGAAGTTACCGTGGCCGTCGATAAGGGGATAACGAAGAGAGAAGTCCTGTGCCATACGGACCATTGCCTCGTAAACAGAGGAGTCGCCGTGGGGGTGGTAACGTCCAAGCACCGAACCTACGGTATCGGCACACTTTCTGTAAGCCTTATCGGGAGTAAGGCCGTTTTCATACATAGTATAGAGAATTCGTCTATGAACGGGTTTAAGTCCGTCACGGACATCGGGGAGAGCGCGTCCTACAAGGACCGACATTCCGTACTGAAGCATACTGCCCTTAACTTCGTCTACTATTTCGACGGGAAGAATTTTGGTTTCTTCACTTTCGGGCCAATAAATTTTTTCTTGCTTTGCCATATTGCTCTCTCCTTTCCTTAAATATCAAGGTCGGTCGCAAAGACCGCATTTTCTTCAATAAACTGTTTTCTGGGTTCAACCTCTTCGCCCATTAGCATTGTAAAGGTTGCGTCGGCCTCTTCGGCGTCACTCATAGTAACTCGAAGGAAGGTTCTCGTTTCGGGGTTTAAGGTTGTTTCCCAAAGTTGGTCGGGGTCCATTTCACCAAGACCCTTATAACGCTGAACGTCGGCAGTACCGCCAAGACGCTCAATATATTCTGACTTTTCTTCGTCGGTAAATGCGTCAAAGTGCTGTTTGCCCTTTGAAATGCGGAACAAAGGCGGTTGAGCCAGGTAAATATGTCCCGTTTCAATAAGTGCGGGCATATAGCGGAAGAAGAAGGTCAGAAGAAGGGTTCTGATATGGCTTCCGTCGACGTCGGCATCGGCCATAATAACAATTTTGTCATAGCGGAGTTTTTCAATATCGAAATTCTCGCCAATTCCTGTGCCGAGTGCGACAATAACGGGGGTTAGTTTATCATTTCCGTAAACCTTGTCGTCTCTTGCTTTTTCAACGTTGAGCATTTTACCCCAAAGAGGCAAAATTGCCTGATAGGTTGAGTTTCTGCCCTCTACGGCAGAACCTCCTGCCGAGTCACCTTCGACGATATAGATTTCGGTCTTGGTCGGGTCGTCCGAGATGCAGTCCTTTAACTTTTCGGGCATACGGGTTTTTCCGCCGATTCCCGACTTGTTACGGGAAGCCTCTCTTGCCTTTTGGGCGGCTTCACGGGCGTTTGAAGAAGCAATAGATTTTTCAATTATTATTTTAGCGTCTGCCGGATGTTCCTCTAAAAAGCGGTAAAGTTTATCGTTTACAAGGTCA
>JAZSLH010000031.1:0-1569 GCA_045535275.1 Acutalibacteraceae bacterium | reverse complement strand
AAATCTTACTTATAGTAACGGTTATGTACTTTGCAATCTCACCCTGAATGTCCAGCAGTTTAACAATATCGTCAACGCTAATCATATTTGCAGAATACGCATCGGACACCCCAATATTAGACATATCACTGCTTGTGGTTTTAAAAATAAGGTTTATAACCGCACCCGTTGATATGATTACGGGAAGAAAATATAATGCTCTGAAGAAAAGTCTTCCCCTGAACTTTTGATTTAATATAAGGGCTAATGACATACTTAAAAGTATAATAATCGGCAAGGAATACAGATATGAAGTTATAGAATTCGTAAGCCATGTTTCATAATTTGCATCAACAAGTAATATATGCTTATAATTCTCAAGACCGGTCAATTGTATATTAATTCCTCCGCTGATAACTTCAATTTTGCTGAAAGAAAAGATAATTGACTGTATTAGTGGTAAGGCAAAGAATATTACAATACCGATTATCCAATGCAAAGTAAAAAGATAACCGTACCGACTTTTAAGTTCAAGTATTCCCCTGTTTTTCTTTGTTTTTTTCATAAGTTTTACTCCGTTATAAGATATTCATACGAAGGAAGTTCACCTGCGGGTGTAGTAAGGGTATTCTCCGTATAGTTCACATAAACACGAATACCGTTTTCAAAGACAGTTTCACGCAAACCGTCTTCATATACGGTATGACGGCTTATGTGTTTTCCTGAAATCTTATCATAATACTGGAACAGTTCCTTTGAACTGCCAAAGATACCGTCCTTAATTTCATCAAAAACACTGTTGTAGAAATAGGGAGCATCCGAATCTATTACCGCATTATTCCAATTGTCTATTACGGTAAATCCAAGACCGCTACCGCTTTCCACCGCCTTTAAGAATGCTAACTTTGAATCTGCCGCCAAATTTATGCTTTGTACGGTTATCGGCACACTACCCTTAAATACCATTTGATAGAAAGGAATATCATAAAGGAAAATTCGGTTTTTTTCAGAAGTAACAGGAGATTCGGTAATAATATCTGCCAATACAGCAGAATAAAGATTGGCACTTGAAGCCATAAACTGCTGTTTGTTAGATTTTGCAGATTTAATTACTTTGCCAGCAACATTCGAAAAACCGTTTTTAGAATAAAACTCAGGATTTTCTTTATCAGTATAGTCAGAATATGCTACCGAAGAAATGGTATCAAGAGATATTCCCGAAATATTATATTTAACAGTTTTCTTGGTGATTTTATCAAATACTTTTGCGAAATTAACAGGAGATAAAAGATTATATGCAGTCTCCTCTTTTTTATCCCTTACGGCAATATCATAGTTATATTGAATTGCTTTTTGCTCACCTGCATTTGTAGCAGCATCAAAAAATGCTGAAATCCCTCTTGATTTTGCATTAAATCTTTCAATATCAAAATCGTAATACAAACCGATATTATTACTCTTCGAATACTCAAAAAGTTTTAAAAGTTCTTTTAATGAACCGAGATTTTTGTTTATGGTAAAATTGCCTGCAATTTTTCCTACATCTGTACCGCTATCGCCAAAACCTTTAAGTTGAACTGAAAAATCGCT
>JAZSLH010000044.1:0-13166 GCA_045535275.1 Acutalibacteraceae bacterium | reverse complement strand
GTTCTCCACGCTTACGCAGAGCGCCTGTCCAAGCAAAAAGGGTCGCAACGCTCTGGGTTCAAGTCTTTACGCCTATTAAATGCTTGTAATAGTGACTTTGAAGCGTACCGTGAGCAGCCTGATATTCGTATACCCCGTCAGGAGAAACGAGCACAGAAGTCATCATAGCGAGCGAGCCATATGCAGTAGCAACCATATCAGACATTACGTCGCCGTCATAGTTTTTACAAGCCCAGATATAACCGCCGTTTGAACGAACAACACGCGCAACTGCATCATCAATAAGAGTGTAGAAATATTCAATTCCTGCTTCTTCGAATTTCTCTTTATATTCGCTTTCAAAAACTTCTGCGAATATATCCTTAAAGCGATGGTCATACTTCTTTGAAATAGTATCTTTAGTTGCAAACCAAACATCCTGTTTAGTATCAAGAGCAAAGTTAAAACAACTTCTTGCAAAGGAAGCGATAGAAGCGTCCTTATTATGAACACCTTGAATAATTCCGTCACTATCGGCAAAATCATAAATTAAAGAACGGGTTTCTTTTCCGCTTTCATCAGTGCAAACAAGTTCACATTTAGAGCCTTTTTTAACCTGCATTTCGGTATTCTTATAAATATCGCCATAAGCGTGACGGGCAATGGTAATAGGCTTTGTCCAGGTGGGAATAAACGGAGTAATACCCTTAACAATTATAGGTGTTCTGAATACTGTACCGTCAAGAATTGCACGAATTGTTCCGTTAGGAGATTTCCACATTTCTTTAAGGTTATACTCTTCAACACGGGCTGCATTAGGAGTGATGGTAGCACATTTAACGGCAACACCGTATTTAAGGGTCGCCTTTGCAGAATCGACTGTAACCTGGTCATTGGTTTCATCTCTGTATTCAAGACCTAAATCGTAATATTCTGATTTTAGGTCAACATATGGATAAATAAGGATATCCTTAATCATTTTCCAGATAATTCTGGTCATTTCATCTCCGTCCATTTCGACTAGAGGTGTTTTCATTTGAATTTTATCAGCCATTGATTTACTCCTTATTTGCTTAATTTTGATTTGGTGTAACTGAGAAGTCCACCAGCCAGGACAATTTCTTTTGCGCGGTCAGAAAGTTCGCAACTAACCTTTATCTCTTTGCCGTTTGTAAGATTTTTAACTGTTAGGTTATTACCGTTTTTGATGTCCTCAATAACATTATCAAGAGATAATTTATCTCCAAGGGAGATGTTATTGTAATCATCTTCGCTAATAAAGGTAAGAGGAAGAATTCCTGCATTGATAAGATTAGCCCTATGAATTCTTGCAAAAGATTTAACAAGAACGGCTTTAACACCTAAATGTAAAGGAGCAAGGGCTGCGTGTTCACGGGAAGAACCTTGACCATAGTTTGCACCACCAACAATAATGCTTTCGCCAAGCAACTCTGCACGTGCGGGGAACTCTTCATCGCAAACAGTAAAGCAATGCTTTGAAATTGCGGGAATATTAGAGCGAAGGGGAAGTATTTTTGCTCCTGCGGGCATTATATGGTCGGTAGTGATATTATCTTCAACCTTAAGAGAACACTCACACTCTATTTTATCATCAAGAGGTTTAGTAGTGGGGAAAGGCTTGATATTAGGACCTCTTAGAACCTCAACGCTTTCCATTTCTTCTGCAGGGGCAGGGGATACAACCATGTTGTCGTTTATCTCAAACTCTTTAGGAAGTACAAACTCGGGCATATCACCAAGTTCTCTCGGGTCGGTAAGATAACCTGTAATTGCCGAAGCGGCGGCCACCTCAGGAGAAACGAGATAAATCTGTCCATCCTTAGTACCTGAACGGCCTTCAAAGTTTCGGTTAAAAGTTCTAAGTGAAATACCTTTAGAATTAGGTGACTGACCCATTCCAATACAAGGTCCGCATGCACTTTCAAGAATACGGGCACCCGCATCAATCATATCAGAGAGCATTCCGTTTTTAGCAATCATATTAAGGACTTGCTTTGAACCCGGAGCAATTGAAAGAGATACTGACGGGTCAACCGTTTTGCCTTTTAATATATATGCAACCTTGCTCATATCAAGCAGAGAAGAGTTAGTGCAAGAACCGATACAAACTTGGTCAATTTTAAGTTTTCCAAGTTCTTTAACGCTTTTAACATTGTCGGGGGAATGAGGACAAGCAACCATAGGAGCAAGTTCAGAAAGATTAATTTTAATAACCTCATCATAAACAGCGTCATCATCAGCCCTTAACTCTGTCCAGACCTCTTCACGCTTTTGAGCCTTAAGAAATTCTTTAGTAATTTCATCAGAGGGGAATATAGAGGTTGTTGCGCCGAGTTCTGCACCCATATTGGTAATTGTTGCTCTTTCGGGAACCGAAAGGGTTTTAACGCCTTCTCCCGTATATTCAATAACCTTGCCGACTCCGCCTTTTACAGACATAATGCGGAGAACTTCTAAAATTACATCTTTAGCAGCAACCCAAGCAGGGAGTTTTCCGGTGAGTTCAACCTTAACAATTTTCGGATATGTAATGTAGTACGCACCGCCGCCCATAGCAACAGCAACATCAAGACCACCCGCACCGATTGCAATCATTCCGATACCGCCGCCGGTTGGAGTATGGCTATCAGAACCAATAAGAGTTTTTCCCGGAATACCAAAACGCTCTAAATGCACCTGGTGGCAAATTCCGTTTCCGGGACGAGAAAAATAAATTCCGTGTTTTTTAGCAACAGAGCCAATGAAACGATGGTCGTCAGCGTTTTCAAAGCCTGACTGCAAAGTATTATGGTCAATATAAGCAACCGACTTCTCGGTTTGAACACGAGGAATTCCCATCGCTTCAAATTCAAGATAAGCCATTGTTCCGGTAGCGTCCTGGGTGAGAGTCTGGTCAATTCTTAGACCGATTTCACTACCCTTTATGAACTCACCATCAACAAGGTGTGCTTTAAGTATTTTTTCAGTTAATGTAAGACCCAAAAAATCATCTTCTTTCATAATTTACATATTAATTTATTTTATCAAATATAAAACAAATTGTCAATGAGTAACTAGTCAGAAAAACACACCTTGCAAGGCGAAAATCCGCTTTCAAAGGCATGTCCCACAGAATCAAAAAGAACTAGTTTTTCTTCGTTCATATTTTTTGCATATCTACAGTCAGAGGTATGATATTTTTTAGTGCTTTTGTTACCAAAAAACTTTGAATTGTTTTCTGCTTCTGATTCAACCGGGTCGCTTTCAGTGATATCTTTATTAGAAGTCTTATATCCGTTAACAGTTTCAGCCATAATATCGTTTGGTAAAACAACTACAGGTTCTGGATATTCTTTTTGAGACACGGTATCACAAGCGGTTAATAAAAGAAATAAAACAATTACGATAAAAACTAACAAAATTCTTCTCATTTAATCACCAATTGACATTATATTATAGATGATAATAAAAATCAACACTTGCAAATAACCGTTAATAGAGATAGAATTAAGTTACTAAATAATAGGTGGTGATTTTTTGAATAATGCAGACAAGTTGAAAGTCCTTAAAGAACAGGCTAATAAACTGCCTTTGTTACCTGGCGTCTACATTATGAAAAATCGCCAGAATGGCATTATCTATATAGGTAAAGCCAAAGCCCTCAAAAACAGAGTTACGCAGTATTTTGGAAGCAATCTGAATCATACAGCGAAAGTCAGAAAAATGGTTGAACATGTTGACCGTTTTGAAACCATAATATGTGACAGCGAATATGAAGCCTTATTGCTTGAAAATTCACTTATAAAACAGCATCAACCTAAATATAATATTCTGCTTAAAGACGATAAAGGATATCATTATATAAAAATAACAAGTGAAAAATGGCCTAAAATTGAAACAGATAAAACAATTCTTCAAGATGGTGCCGAGTACATCGGACCCTTTTATTCAGGCCATATCGTCAAAGAGTCGGTTGATGAGGTTAATAAACTTTTTAAACTTCCAACCTGTAACAGAAATTTCGACAAACCGTCAAAACCTTGCCTTAATTATCATATAGGACTGTGCTGTGCACCATGTTTTGCTAAAATTTCTCATGACGAATACATTGATACCTTAAATTCTGCAAGAAAATATATTATTGACGGGATAAACGAAGATGATATAAATAAACTTAAATCAAGAATGAATGTCGCCGCTGAAAATCTTGATTTTGAAACTGCTGCCCGTTTAAGAGACAGAATATCTGCACTTGAGAAAAGCAAAGAAAAGCAAAAGGTTATTCTTTCAACAAATAAACGTCAGGATATTATTGCAACCGCTATGGTGGGTGAAACCGCTTGTATCAGTTTGTTTGTTTTTGTTAAAGGTCATCTTGCCGATAAAAAGGTTTTTTATGTAGACGGTAAAAATACAAAATCTGATTATTACGGCGAGTTTTTACAGCAGTATTATCAAACTGAAGATATACCTAACCAAATTGTTATCGACAGTGATTTTGAAGATATTGAGTTGATTAAAAACTGGCTTTGCGAATTTAAAAATTCCAAAGTTAAAATTACTGTACCGCAAAGAGGGATTCACAAGCAACTTGTTGATATGTGTCTATCAAATGCCGCACAGGCTCTTTCAGATAAAATTGAAAGAAACGGAAGAGAAACAGCCGCTCTTAACGAACTTTCAACCCTTTTAGGACTAAACGGCGTTCCAAGAAGAATTGAAGCATACGACATATCAAATACTGCCGGAAGCGAAAATGTTGGTTCTATGGTTGTTTTTATTGACGGAAGACCCGTAAAAAGACTATATAGGAAATTTAGAATTAAAGGTTTTATAGGACAAGATGACTTTAAGTCACTTAACGAAATTATTGACCGAAGATTTAACGAATATTTAATCGGCGATGATGAAAGTTTCAGAGAACTGCCTGACCTTATACTCGTTGACGGTGGCGCAGGACAACTCACCGCAGTTCGAAACGTCATAAATAAGTATGGGTTAAATATTCAACTTTTTGGAATGGTAAAAGACTCTAAACATAAAACAAGGGCTATTACGGCAGGCGGAGATGATATACAGATTAAAGCCAATCGCAAAGCGTTTACATTAGTCACAACAATTCAAGATGAAGTTCATCGTTTTGCAATTTCATATCATCGGCAACGCACCAAAATATCAACCCTTCAACTTGAACTCACAAAGATTGACGGGGTAGGTGACATTACCGCAAAAAAACTGATTAACTCCTTTAAAACTGTAAAAAACATCAAATCGGCAAGTGTAAATGATTTTTTAGAAAAAGGTTTTTCAATTAAACTTGCTGAAAAAGTTATCAATTATTATAAAAAACAAGACCTCTAGCAGAGGTCTTGTTTTTATTTTATCAATTTTTCTTTGTACTCACTAACAAAATCTTGTGGCTTATCAAGACAAAGAGCGTATAATTCATTTATTTTCATTTCTAAATTGAAAAGTTGCTTACAATAATCATTTAATTCGTTGATTTGTGATACTCTCGTTATAATCGGCTTTATAGATTGTTTTGGTAAAAGGTCTAAACCTAATTTACTAAAACCCAGTATTCTAACATAGGGCGGTTCTGACAAAAAATAGTCTTTGTTTATTCCAAGATATGCACAAAGCAGAATTCTCCTTATTCGTGCCATAGTATATCTTTTTGACTTAACCGCTTCACAAAGTCCGTTAAAAGAATATTCTTCTTTTGACCTACTTAATATTAGATTTTCAAGCCCTTCGCTGACATCAGGAACTTGCGATAACTCTAAAGAGCTAATCTGTTTTATTCTTGAAATTATTGCTTTATCAATACGATTTATATCAGCAATGGGAGAACTCAGTAAAATATCAATCGATTCTTTCGGCATGAAATTATCTAAACACTGAATTTCTTGTGTCTTGACTTTGTTTCTAATAAAGGTAGAAGAGGAGTAAATGTCATCTGTTGTTTCATCGTTATGTCCTGAACCAACACGCTTAATTGCCTTAAAATCCACTTTAGAGCCAAGTTTTTTTGCTGCAAAAATATATTCTACCGCAAGTGTATCATTAGGACATTCAAGAACATTTGATGACTTATTCCCAAGCAGATTTGATATAACATTTTGACGCAGTTTTGCGTATGTTAAACCACAATTGAGATTTTCTTTTATTTGATTGTCAAACTCATCAGAAAGAAGAGCATCTGCAACGGTTTTAAGTAGTTCAATATCACCACATTCGCTCCCGAAATAAATTCGGCTGACCCCAAGAGATAGAAGTTGAGAAACACCGCCCAAAGCAAAGTTTTGTGCCGTTGACATTGACCAGGGAACAGGAAGTTCGCAAACAATATCTACACCCACATTGATTGCTGTCAGTGCACGTCTAAATTTAGGAATTATAGCACAATCGCCTCGCTGAACAAAATTTCCTGAAATTGCACACGCAACTGCAAAACCGTCGTTTTTAGCGCAGTCAATAATATATTTATGACCATTGTGTAGTGGGTTAAACTCCGCAACAATACCTGCAAGACGCAAATAATCACTTTCTTTCTAAAAAGCCTTGAAAAATTTGTCAAGATAAAGTATTATACTAATGATAAGGTTTAATAAATAATATCACATTATTTTATTTTCCTCAACTATTTATTGCAAAAATGAAAGGTCGAAGTTTTTATGAAAATTCTTGTAATCAATGCAGGCAGTTCTTCGCTTAAATATCAATTTATTGATATGAACGGTGAAATTCTAATTGCCAAGGGAGTTTGTGACCGTATCGGTGTTCCTGAAAACAGTAACATTGAACACAAAGTTGGCGACAAAAAGTTTGGTAAAAAAATAGCAATGCCTACTCATGTTGAAGCCTTTGAAGCAGTTATAGATTCTTTAACTAACGGAGAAGGCAAGGTTATTAACGATATATCCGAAATCTCTGCTATTGGACATCGAGTTGTACAAGGCGGAAGCATCTACGGCGAATCTGTTTTAATTACCGATAAAGTGTTATCTGATATAGATGAACTTGCCGAACTTGCTCCTCTTCACAATCCTGCAAATGCTCAAGCAATACGTGCTTGTATTAAGGTATTCGGACCCGATGTACCGCAGGTTGCTACCTTCGACACCGCCTTTCACCAAACTATACCTGAAAAGGCCTTTATGTACGGAATTCCTTATGAATATTACGAAAAATATAATATCCGTCGCTATGGATTTCATGGCACCTCTCACAGATTTGTAAGCAAACGCTGTGCGGAACTTATGAATAAAGACCTTAAGGATATTAAAATGATAACCTGCCACCTTGGAAATGGTTGCTCAATTTCAGCAATTAAAGACGGTGTTTGTGTTGATACATCCATGGGTCTCACTCCTCTTGACGGCTTTATGATGGGAACACGCTCAGGTGGTGTCGACCCCTCAATCCTCACTTATATTATGAAAAAAGACAACATTTCTCCTGATGAAATGAACTCAATTTTAAATAAGAAATCAGGACTTCTCGGTATTTCCGGCATTTCTAATGACAGCCGTGATGTTATTGCTGCAGGCGAAGCAGGCAATCACCGCGCCCGTCTTGCCTTTGAGATGCAAAATTATCAGGTTGCCAAATTCATCGGTTCTTACGCTGCCGCAATGGGCGGTGTTGACGCTATAGTATTTACAGGCGGAATTGGTGAAAATGAACGCCGTTCAAGAAAATATGTTTGCCAAATGGTTGAATTCCTCGGCTTTAAACTAAATCTTGAAAACAATGATACCAGCGGAAAGGAAATTAAAATTTCTACCGATGATTCTAGAGTTCAGGTTTGGGTTGTTCCTACAAACGAAGAACTTCTTATTGCACGTGATACACTTGAAATTGTTTCAAGATAATTGAGGTGAATCTTTTGAATAGAGAAAAAATTATTGCTTTAATAACTGACGGAGCGTTAGACTCACAATTTTCGCTTTTATACAAGGATATTGATAAAGCGAAGAAGCGTTATATTAAAGCGTTAAATGAATTTGTTGAAATCTTTGGTGACAGAAAGGATATTCGTATTTTTTCTGCTCCCGGACGCACTGAAGTTGGCGGAAATCACACCGACCATCAACACGGCAGAGTGTTTGCAGGAAGTGTTGACCTGGATATTGTTGGTGTAGTTGCTGTTAATAATGAAGGTGTTGTTAGAATTAAATCAGAAGGCTATCCACAGGACGATGTTTCCCTTTGTGAACTTGAAATCAATAAATCCGAATTTGGCAAAGCCTCGGCATTAATTCGTGGAATGTGTGCAAATTTTAAGTTAAATGGACACAATGTAAACGGTTTTGATGCGTATACAACGAGCAATGTGCTTAAGGGTTCGGGTCTTTCTTCTTCGGCTGCTTTTGAAGTTTTCATTGGTACTGCGTTGAACTATCTTTTTAATGATGGTAGAATTGACCCTGTTGAAATTGCTAAAATTTCGCAGAAAGCCGAAAGCATATATTTTGGTAAACCTTGTGGTCTGCTTGACCAGTCGGCTAGTGCTCTTGGTGGTTTTACTGCAATTGATTTTAAAGACGTAACTGCACCGGTTGTTGAAAATGTTGATTTTGATATCGATGCCTTTAATCACACACTATGTGTTGTGAATACGGGCGGCAACCACGCCAATTTAACACAAGATTATGCTGACATCACCGTTGAATGCCGTGACGTAAGCAACTTCTTTAATAAAGATTATCTTCGTGATGTTAATACCGATGACTTCTTCTCAAACATTGCTAGCGTTAAAGAAAAATGCGGTGACAGAGCAGTCCTTCGTGCAATTCATTTCTTTGCCGAAGATGAAAGAGCATATGCTGAAAAAATTGCCCTTAAAAACGGTGATTTTGGTGAATTCCTTCGTCTTATCAACGAATCAGGAAACTCCTCCTACAAATATCTACAGAATACATACTCTACTTCGGCTGTTAATGAACAAGGGCTCTGTTTGGGTCTGGCCCTCACCGAAAGGTTTTTAAAGGGTAGGGGAGCCTGTCGTGTTCATGGTGGCGGTTTTGCCGGAACAATTCAGTGCTTTATTCCGACAGATATGATTGAAGACTACAAAAAAATGATAGAAGACGTATTCGGAGAAGACAGTTGTTACATTCTTAAAATCAGACCCGTTGGCGGGTTTGAAATGACTTTTAAATAAAAATGGCTGAAAAGCCATTTTTATTTTGCAAATTTGAGGTAAAATATTCTTGAATTTGTGCGAAATCTGTATTATAATATAAAATGATTTTGTTCCATAAGGGATGTGTTAGTCAAATGTACTGGGATGTTGCAATAAATGTTACTTTTACAGGCATAGTTATAGTTTTTTCAATGCTTGTGCTGCTTGTACTTGTTCTTGTTATTTTTGGTTTAATTAGTTCTTTTGCCAGAAAACTTTCTGAAAAGAAATCTGAAAGAATAAATAAGGCTCAACTTGCGAAAATGGCTTCTGATACCTACATAGAAGAACCAAGTAACCTTTCGCAAAACACAACGAGCAACCAAAACGAAATTGTAGCCGCCATTTCTGCGGCAATTGCCACAGTTTATTCGGGTAGTGGTAAAAAACCGATTATAAAGTCAATTAAAAAATCAGGTTCAAGGCGTTCTGCCTGGGCTTCTGCAGGAATTGCAGATAATACAAAATCTTTTTAGAAAGGCGGTAATTTAATTGTTTCAGGCGTTTTTAGATGCAGTTGTCGGAATTCTTTCTAATTCCGGTTTTGCCGCCATTTTTACGGGTGATGGTTGGAAGTTTGCGGTCATGATTGCAATTGCATGTGGTCTGCTTTATCTGGCTATTGTAAAAAAATTTGAACCACTTCTTTTGCTTCCGATTGCCTTCGGTATGCTTCTTGCAAACCTTCCCGGAGCCAACGTTTTTCATCCTGAACTATTCGACGGCGGTCATATAGATTGGTCTGTAATAGGACACGTTATTCCGGGTGTGCATGAATCGGGTCCACTTGCAGGTCAAGAATTCGAAGCGGGTATTCTCGACATATTATATTTAGGGGTAAAACTTGGAATTTATCCGCCTCTTATTTTCCTTGGTATAGGTTGTATGACTGACTTTGGCCCTCTTATCAGTAATCCAAAGAGTTTCTTGCTTGGTGCTGCTGCACAAATTGGTATTTTTGCGGCATTCGTAGGTGCTCTTACGATAGGTTCAATCGGAATTCCCGGTCTTGTTTTTGACCCCAAAGACGCCGGTTCAATCGGTATTATAGGCGGTGCTGACGGACCCACTGCGATTTTTGTAACATCTAAACTTTCTCCTGAACTTCTAGGCCCAATTGCAGTTGCGGCATATTCTTATATGGCACTTATACCGTTCATTCAAAAGCCGATAATGAAATTGCTTACAACAAAGAAAGAGCGTCTTGTTCGAATGTCGGAACTTCGCGCGGTTAGTAAAACCGAAAAGATTATCTTTCCTATAATGGTTACTATTATCGTTTCTCTTCTTATTCCTGACGCCGCTCCTCTTGTAGGAATGCTTATGCTTGGCAACCTTATGAAAGAATCCGGAGTAGTTGAACGAATCTGTAAAACCGCACAAAACGAACTTATGAATATTGTTACAATATTCCTTGGTATTACCGTTGGTGCTACAACCAATGCTGCTTCCTTCCTTAATGCTAAAACGCTTGGAATCGTTTTAATGGGACTTGTTGCTTTCTGTATTAGCACTGCAAGTGGCGTATTATTTGGTAAACTAATGTATCTGTTTACCGGCGGAAAAGTTAATCCACTTATTGGCTCTGCCGGTGTTTCTGCCGTTCCGATGGCTGCCCGTGTTTCACAGCAAGTTGGTCAAGAAGAGGACCCCGGAAACTTCCTTCTTATGCATGCTATGGGACCTAACGTTGCAGGTGTTATTGGCTCCGCCGTTGCAGCAGGTGTTCTTTTACAAATGCTATAATAATATGAGTGATAAAGCAACCGCTTTATCACTCTTTTTTATTTCTTATTTATACTGGAAAGCGGATTTGAATCAATAGCATTTTTGACCTGATTGTCTGCAACGTGGGTATATATTTGAGTTGTACCCAAATTTTCGTGACCTAAAATATCCTGCAAAACTCTGATATCAACACCGCCATGCTGATACATTAGTGTAGCAGCAGTATGCCTTAGTTTATGAACCGAAAGTCCTTGGTCGCCAAGACCGATTTTTTCGAGATTTGTATAGACTATATGCTGAACAGTTTTGTTGCTTATTCTTCGTCTGTTACGGCTAATAAATAGAGCGTTTTTGTGGTCTGCGGGTATACCTTCCATTGGTCTGATTTTTAGGTAGTCGAGTAGGGAAGTGCGACAAGCCTCATTTAAATAAATTACACGTTCTTTATTACCTTTACCAAGTATTCGAAGTGAACCATCTGCCTTAATATCAGTTACATTAAGGCTACATAGTTCACTTAACCGCATACCGCAGTTTAAAAAAAGTGTGATTATGCAGTAATCTCTGACTGAATTTGGATTGTTTCCCTCTTTTACTGAATTCAGTAATTTAAGGGAATCTTCAAGAGAAAGATGCTTGGGAAGTGATTTCTTCAGTTTTGGAGCATCTAGCAGTTCAGCAGGGTTTTCTTCAATCTGATGGGTCTGAACCGACAAATATTTAAAGAATTGACGCAACGTGGACACCTTACGGGCTCTTGTTGTAGAGTTATTTGAACGCTCATCTTTACAGTAAACTAAAAAGGAATATAAATCATTTACATTGATAGTTTTTATTAAATCAATGTCTACATCATTTATTTCAATCTGGTTGAATTCTACGGTAGTATCTACGCGTCCTTTAATTGTTTTTATGTAACGAAAGAAGGTCTGTAGGTCACGAAAGTATTCATCAATAGTAGCAGATGATTTATTTTTAATCGCTTCATTGTATACTAAAAACTGACGGACAATTTCGGGAGAACTCATCAAAATCTCTCTTTTCATATAACCACTCCTTATAAAAACATGTAATATTACGGTATATTCAGCAATATTAGCAAAAATCGCTTCCCTCAATTATACAAAATATTCATTTTGTATAATTCACCCTATCTTGCAAAAGCCACCTTTCGAGGTGGCGTCGTGAGTGAATTATCGGCGGGGTCATCCGCCTTACAAAATGACTGTTTTGTACAATTGTCTATCTCCTTTCGTGCGAACTCATATTCGCCCGATGGACTTGGTCTGCGAGTATCATTTTATCACGGCTTTTTTGCTTTGTCAACGAAATTCTTTTTCTTTCGCATAACATTCGCCATAGCGTAAAGCATTGTGACCGCTTCACTACTGTGATTTAGAAGTCTTTGCACCCTAAACAAATCTCCGTGAATAAGGTATTCTTCAACGGCAAAAACCTTTCGAAGACTGTGGGGAGAAATTTGTTCTTTTACCCCAAAAAGACGAGATACACGGCGTAAATCTTTATAGACCGCTTGGCGAGTTCGGTGCTTTCTGCCATTTAACCTATGTTCGAAAACATAGTGATGACCGCTACACGCTAATGCTCTGTTCCATAAGTCGTTAGGCAATCGAATTGTTCGGGTTTTCCCCGTCTTTTCTTCCCGTATTGTAAAGCGTTGTTTCCTAACCTTTTCAGTAGTTAAAGAAAGTACATCATTTATCCGTAACCCCGTCGCAAGACTTATTTCACACGCAAGACGATTTTCGGGTTTTAATCCCGCGAGTATATGCACAATTTCCCCCTTGGGTATCCACTCACTACGCATATATACACCCCCTTTCAACATTTCTAAAATTGTTAACTCAATTTAATGTCCCGTTTTCAGTACACCTCTTTAATTACTGAAATCAGTAACCCATTTTACCTTAACATACTCGTTCTCAAAGTCCCATTCTTCGTCGGCAAACGGGCAACGGATATACTCCCCGTCATCTGCAACGCCGTTTTTAATAACCCGTTCACGCTTGTTAAGACCTTGAGACGCAAAAAACAAGTGTTCCCCTTTTTCTCTGCTCTGTTTTGCAACTTCTTTTGTCACATACTTGGTTATGTACGCAGAGGCTTTTATATGCGATTTTATCGCAGTAGCGGTAAAAAAGCCGTATTTATTCGAATATTTATCCCAATTATACACATTTTCGCCGTTAACAAGTGATTTTCGAATTGAGTGCGGAAGCCGTTCCATAAGTGTAAAAAGTCGAAGGTC
>JAZSLH010000173.1:0-8014 GCA_045535275.1 Acutalibacteraceae bacterium | reverse complement strand
CATGGCTACGATCCGACTTGCCCATTTATGTGCGCGTGCGGGAGCTTCGTCGGGCAAAGCGCAAGAATCTGTTGACGCGGATTGGAAATCTTTTCCGCAAGGAGAAAAGGACGCTTATCGAAATTACCGCGACCGAAAAGCAGATTCGTGAGCAGGCAGAGGCAGAGGCCTATTCGCTTTTGCGCCGCATTGGCCTGGAGGAAAAGGCATCGTCCTATCCGTCCACGCTGTCGGGCGGTCAGAAGCAGCGAATCGCTATCGTGCGCGCGCTTGCGATGAATCCGCGCGTGATGCTCTTTGATGAGCCGACCTCGGCGCTCGATCCCGAAATGGTGGGCGAGGTGCTGGACCTCATCAAGCAGCTTGCCAACGAGGGAATGACGATGGTCATCGTTACACACGAGATGGGCTTTGCCCGTGAGGTTGCCGACCGAGTTGTATTTATGGCTGACGGAGTTATTGCCGAAGAGGGAACTCCCGAGCAAATTTTCCAAAACCCTCAAAACCCGAGAACAAAACAATTTTTACAAAAGGTACTTTAAAAAAGATGTGCTCTGCACATCTTTTTTTCATAAACACCTTGATATGAATAGACAAGTATGGTAGAATAGCGTGTGGTAAAAAAGAGGTGTTATTTTGTCTGAGAAAATAGAAAATAAAATGGGAACTATGCCGATGAATCGGCTCATAATTACAATGTCCCTTCCTATGATGGCGTCAATGCTTATTCAGGCGCTTTATAATATTGTTGACAGTATGTTTGTTGCCCAAATCTGTGAGGAGGCTTTAACCGCCCTTTCCCTTGCTTTTCCCGTTCAAAACCTTATGATTGGTTTTGCTACAGGTACAGGGGTCGGTATGAATGCGCTTTTGTCAAAGGCTCTTGGCGAAAAGGATTTTGAAAAGGTTAACCGAGCCGCTTCTAACGGTTTCTGTCTTGAAATGTTTGCCGCTCTTTTGTTTGTTCTTTTTGGAATTTTCGGTTCTCGCTTTTTCTTCAGCATTCAAACTGATGACCAACTGATAATTGATTACGGAACGAAGTATGTGTCAATTTGTGCAATAGGTTCTGTTTTTCTGTTTTTACAAATAACCTTTGAAAGAATGATGCAGTCAACCGGAAAAACTATTCTTTCAATGATTACTCAAGGGCTTGGCGCAATTGTTAATATCACTCTTGACCCAATTCTTATTTTTGTTTTTGACCTTGATGTTGTTGGCGCGGCTCTCGCTACCGTTTTAGGACAGGCTTGTTCTGCCCTTGTAGGTTTTATTTTAAATAGGCGCTTTAATACCGAAGTAAACTTAAGGTTCAGACAAATACGCCTTCACAAAGAAACTATAAAGAAAATTTATGCGGTAGGTATCCCCTCAATTATTATGCTTGCAATTGGCTCAGCAATGAACTTTTTGCTTAATAGTATGCTTATCAACTTCTTCTCTAGCACCGCCGCCGCAGTTCTCGGTGTATATTATAAAATTCAGTCGTTTGTCTTTATGCCTCTGTTTGGAATGAATAATGGTATCGTCCCGATAATTGCTTACAACTATGGAGCAGGAAAGCGTAAACGAATTACAAGATGTATTCGTCTTTCTGTGCTTTACGCTTGTGTACTAATGGCAATAGGGCTTCTTATATTTAACCTTTTACCGAATGAACTTCTTTATATGTTCGATGCTTCAGAGCAAATGTTAAAAATAGGCGTACCCGCTTTCCGAATAATATCAATAAGTTATGTCTTTGCCGGTTACTGCATAGTAATGGGCTCGGTTTTTCAGGCTTTTGGCAGAGGATTTCTTTCAATGATAGTGTCAATTTGCCGTCAACTTGTTGTGCTTGTTCCTTCGGCATATCTTCTTTCTGTCTTCTTTAGAGATAATGTAAATATGTTTTGGCTTTCTTTCCCGATTGCTGAAATTATGTCGATGACGGTCAGCACAATTTGCCTTATTTATATTTATAAAAAGATTATTAAAAAAATCCCTAATAACTTATAAAAATATTATGTTTTAATATTGACAGTTTTTCTCTTTTATGATATAATTACTCAAATTGCAAAGGGCCTTTTTAATGGCTTTGTACGGCAAGTTGAAAATTTCATCATTTTTGCGAAATTTATGCTTGCCGAAAGGCAAGCATTTTTTAAGGCAAACTGAAAGGAGACTGTTATGAAATACCTACTTAAATCAGCAAAAGCGTATATAGGTAATTCGTTTGAATCGGTCGACCTGCTTGTTGAGAACGGGGTTTTCGTTTCTATTGGTAAAGAACTTCCTGTTTTAGACGCTACTGTTATCCCTTGTGACAGACTTACTGTTTTCCCCGGTTTCTCAGATGTTCATGTTCATCTGAGAGAGCCGGGTTTTTCTTATAAAGAAACCGTTTCGTCGGGAACTCTTGCCGCGGCAAGAGGCGGTTATACCAACATTTGCTCAATGCCAAACCTAAAACCCTGTCCCGATAGTTCAGATAATTTAAAACTGCAACTTGATTTGATAAAAGAAAATGCAGTTATAAATGTTTATCCTTTTGGTACAATAACCAAAGCACAACTTGGAGAAACTCTGTCTGATATGGAAGATATGTCACAGGATGTTATCGGGTTTTCAGACGACGGCAGGGGAGTTCAAAACGAGGAAATGATGCTTTCGGCAATGAAGAAAGCAAAATCTCTTGACAAAATTATTTCGGCTCACTGTGAGGACAACAGTCTGCTTTTCGGCGGATATATTCACAAGGGCGAATATGCAAAGAAGAATGGTCATAACGGCATTTGCAGTGAAAGCGAATGGGGCCCAATAAAGCGTGATATCGAACTTGTTCGTCAAACGGGCTGTAAGTACCATGTTTGTCATATTTCTGCTAAAGAAAGTGTTGAACTTATCCGTCAGGCAAAATTAAACGGTGTAGATATTACTTGCGAAACCGCTCCTCATTACCTGACTATGAATGATTCTATGCTTCAAGATGACGGTCGCTTTAAAATGAATCCCCCAATAAGAAGTGAAGCCGACCGCCTTGCTTTAATTGAGGGAATAAAAGACGGAACTATTGATATGATTGCAACCGACCACGCCCCCCACTCCAAAGAGGAAAAGTCAAAGGGCTTAAAGGGTAGTGCAATGGGTGTTGTCGGTCTTGAAACCGCCTTTGCGGTTTGTTATACAAAACTTGTTAAAAGCGGAATAATAACCCTTGAAAAACTTGTTGAGTTATTAAACACCAATGCAAGAAACCGTTTTGGAATCGGAAGCGAAATTAAGGTTGGAATGACTGCTGACATAACGGCTTTCGACCTTAATGAAGAATATGTAATAAAACCTGAAGAGTTTGCCTCAAAGGGTAGAGCAACCCCCTTTGAGAACCTAACGGTTTGCGGCCGCTGTAAATTTACAATGGTCGGCGGAAAAATAGTTTATAAGGAAGATTAAATAACGGAGGAAACCCAAATGGCAAAAAGAACAGATATTAAAAAGGTATTGATTATAGGTTCAGGTCCTATTGTTATCGGTCAGGCGGCAGAGTTTGACTACGCCGGAACACAGGCTTGTCTTGCTCTTAAGGAAGAGGGCTATGAGGTTGTTCTTGTCAACTCTAACCCTGCAACAATTATGACCGACACTACAATAGCCGATAAGGTTTATATGGAGCCTTTGACTCTTGAGTATGTGGCTAAAATTCTCCGCTATGAGCGACCTGATGCAATTGTTCCCGGAATAGGCGGACAAACAGGTCTTAATATCGCAATGCAACTTGAAAAGAAGGGCGTTTTAAAAGAATGCGGTGTAGAACTTCTTGGTACTTCTTCTGAAAGTATTGAACGTGCCGAAGACCGCGAACTCTTTAAAGAACTTTGCCAGTCAATCGGAGAGCCTACAATTCCCTCCGAAATTACTTACTGTCTTGACGAGGCAAAAATTGCCGCCGAAAAAATTGGTTATCCTGTTGTTCTTCGCCCTGCCTTTACCCTTGGCGGAACAGGTGGCGGTTTTGCAAATAACGAAAAAGAACTCATTGAAATCGGTCTTAACGCTTTTAAACTTTCTCCCGTACATCAGGTTCTTATCGAGAAAAGTGTTAAAGGCTATAAGGAAATTGAGTTTGAGGTTATGCGCGACTCTAATGACCACGCTATCACTATTTGCGGAATGGAAAATATCGACCCCGTCGGTGTTCACACAGGAGATTCAATTGTTGTAGCCCCCATTATGACCCTTAATGACAACGACCTGAAAATGCTCAATGATTCGGCAATTAAACTTATTAAAGAACTTAAAATTGAGGGCGGTTGCAATGTTCAGTTTGCTTTAAACCCCGAGTCAAGCGAGTATTATCTTATTGAAGTAAATCCCCGAGTTTCCCGTTCTTCCGCCCTTGCTTCTAAGGCAAGCGGATATCCTATTGCAAGAGTAACCGCTAAAATCGCACTTGGAATGGCTCTTGAAGATATTAAGGTTGCTAACACTACTGCCGCTTTCGAGCCCAAACTTGACTATGTAATTGCTAAACTACCCCGTTTCCCGTTTGATAAATTCACCTCCGCTTCTAACGCCCTTGGAACTCAGATGAAGGCTACTGGAGAAATAATGGGCATTGGTTCAAATCTTGAAGAGTGTCTGCTTAAGGGAATCCGTTCTCTTGAAATCGGTGCTAACCATATTTATCATTCTAAATTCGATAATATGAGCGACGACGAAATAAAAGAATATATTAGTGAATTCCGTGATGATAATATCTTTGCTATCGCAGAACTTCTTTACCGCGGTGTTTCGGTCGAAGAACTTCACGAAATTACAAAAATTACCGCCTTTTTCCTTGAGGCAATCAAAAATATTATAAATATGGAAACAAAACTCAAGGATAATTCCTTTAACCTTGAAACCCTTAAAAATGCAAAGAAAATGGGATTCTCGGATAAGTATGTCGCAAGACTTTGGAACTGCGACGAACTTGATGTTTACGGTTTCCGTAAAGAGAATAATCTTTTCCCCGTCTTCCGTATGGTAGATACCTGCCATACAGGAGCCTATATTCCTTACTTCTACTCTTCTTATACGGGAGAAAACGCTTCGGTTCTAACGAATAAAAAGAAAATAGTAGTTCTCGGTGCTGGTCCTATCCGTATCGGACAGGGCGTTGAGTTCGACTATTCAACCGTTCATGCGGTTTCAACAATCAAGAATTCGGGATATGAAGCAATTATTATTAACAACAACCCCGAAACCGTTTCTACCGACTACACTACGGCGGATAAACTCTATTTTGAGCCTTTAACCCCCGAAGATGTTATGAATATTATTGAGTTTGAAAAGCCTGAGGGCGTTGTTGCTTCCCTTGGCGGTCAAACCGCAATAAACCTTGCCGAGCCTCTTATGAAAAGGGGAGTTAAGATTATCGGTACCGATTGTGACGCTATCGAGAGAGCAGAAAACCGTGATGCTTTCGAAAAACTCCTTACCGAACTCGGAATTCCTCAACCTAAAGGAAAGGCCGTTACTTCTATTGAAGCGGGAGTTAAGACCGCTGCCGAAATCGGCTATCCCGTTTTAGTTCGCCCCTCTTTCGTACTTGGCGGCCGTGCAATGCAGATTGTTGCTAACGAAGAACAACTTCGCCACTATCTGCAAACCGCTGTTGAAATTGATGAGGACAAGCCCGTTCTCGTAGATAAATATATTCAGGGTAAAGAGGTTGAGGTTGACGCAATCTGCGACGGAACCGATGTCTTCGTTCCCGGAATAATGGAACTTATTGAGCGTACCGGTATCCATTCGGGTGACTCTATAAGCGTTTATCCGACCTTCAGCGTTTCCGATAAGGTTAAGGGAACTATTCTTCAGTACGCTAAAAAGTTAGGCCTTGGAATAGGAATTGTCGGCCTTTATAATATTCAGTTTATTGTTGATGATAATGATAATGTTTATATAATCGAGGTTAACCCCCGTTCCTCTCGTACAGTGCCCTTCCTTTCTAAATCTACCGGTTATAGCCTTGCCGATATTGCGACCGAAGTAATTTTAGGTAAAAGCCTTAAAGAACTCGGAATTTTCTCGCTCTATCCCGAGGAAAAAGAGCGTTGGTATGTAAAAGTACCCGTCTTCTCATTTAATAAACTCCGCGGTCTTGACGCATATCTTTCTCCCGAAATGAAGTCTACCGGAGAGGCTATCGGCTATGACGATAAACTTAACCGTGCTCTTTATAAGGCTTTACAGGCAAGTGGTATGAAACTTCAAAACTATGGAACTGTTTTTGCTACAATTGCCGATAAAGACAAGAAAGAAGCCTTGCCCCTTATCCGTCGTTTCTATAATCTCGGCTTTAATATTGAGGCAACGTCGGGTACCGCTAAATTCCTAAAAGAAAACGGAATCCGTACCCATGTTCTTAAAAAGATAAACGAGGATAGCGATGAAATCATTGATGCTCTTCGTCAAGGCCATATCGCTTATGTTATCAACACAAGAGATATCTCTTCTAAAGACCAGTTAAGTGACGGTGCTGAAATTCGCCGTACCGCTACCGAAAACAATGTAACTTTGTTTACCGCACTTGATACGGTTAAGGTTCTTCTTGATGTTCTTGAAGAAACCACCCTTACAATTTCAACTATCGATTCTTAAGGTGTAAAAATGAAACAAGGATTATTTAAGGTTCTTTCAAATGAAAATATTGCCGATAAGGTCTATAAAATGACCTTATCGGGCGATACTTCTGATATTACCGCAACGGGACAGTTCGTAAATATAAAACTTGATGGTATGTATCTTCGTCGCCCAATTTCTGTCTGTGATTATAGCGATACTACTCTTACGCTAATCTACAAAGCGGTAGGAAAGGGTACGGAATATATGTCCTCTTTAAAAGAGGGGGCTGTTCTTGATGTACTAACAGGACTCGGTAACGGATATGATACAAGTCTTTCCGGAAACAACCCTCTGATTATCGGCGGGGGAGTAGGCGTTCCCCCTATGTATGCCCTGGCAAAAGCCCTTGTAAATGAGGGTAAATCAGTTTCGGTAATACTTGGATTTAATACAAGTAAAGATACTTTCTATGAAAATGAGTTTAAGGCTCTCGGCTGTAAGGTTTTTGTTACAACTGTCGACGGAAGTTATGGAACAAAAGGTTTTGTAACCGATGTTTTAGGTCAGATAGATGAGTATACATATTTCTATACTTGCGGACCCGAGCCAATGCTCAAAGCCGTTTATAACTCAACCGCTACTTCAGGTCAGTTTAGTTTTGAAGAGCGAATGGGTTGCGGTTTCGGTGCTTGTATGGGCTGTTCGTGTAAAACCAAGTACGGCAACAAGCGAATTTGTAAAGATGGTCCCGTTTTAGTAAAGGAGGAAATAATATGGTAGATACCAAGGTTACTTTAAGCGGTATTGAACTTGACAATCCAATTATTCCTGCTTCGGGCACCTTTGGGTTTGGCTATGAATTTGCCGAACTCTACGATATCAATATGCTTGGAACATTCTCCTTTAAAGGAACTACTAAAGAGGCTCGTTTTGGAAACCCAACCCCAAGAATTGCTGAATGCCCGTCGGGTATGATAAATTCGGTAGGCCTTCAAAATCCCGGCGTAGAAAAGGTTATTTCTGAAGAACTTCCAAAACTTAAAAAGTGCTTTAACAAACCCGTAATGGCAAACATAAGCGGTTTTTCTATTGATGAATATGTTTACTGCTGTGAAAAGATTGACAAGCAAGAACAGGTCGGTTGGCTTGAGGTTAATGTAAGTTGCCCGAATGTTCACGGCGGAGGAATGTCTTTTGGGGTCTGTCCTGAATCTGCCGCCGAGGTAACTAAAGCGGTAAAAGCGGTAACGACAAAACCTGTTTATATTAAACTTTCGCCGAACGTTACCGATATTGTTTCAATCGCAAAAGCCTGTGAAGAGGCCGGCGCCGACGGAATAAGTATGATAAATACTATGCTTGGAATGAGAATAAATCTTAACACCAAGAAACCCGTTATTGCTAACAAAATGGGCGGTTTTTCGGG
>JAZSLH010000003.1:0-2712 GCA_045535275.1 Acutalibacteraceae bacterium | reverse complement strand
GACCAGATGATTCTTGACGGTCCTCACAGAAAGGGCGACCTTCGCCGTGCCCGTGCAGGCGCTGCAAACATCGTTCCTAACTCTACTGGCGCTGCTAAGGCTATCGGCCTTGTAATTCCCGAACTCAACGGTAAACTTATCGGTTCTGCTCAGCGTGTTCCTGTTGCTACCGGTTCTACTACTATCCTTACCGCTGTTGTTAAGGGTGCTGACGTAACTAAAGAAGGAATCAACGCTGCTATGAAAGCCGCTGCTTCTGAATCTTCCGGTTACAACACCGACGAAACCGTTTCTTCAGACGTTGTTGGTATGCGTTACGGTTCACTCTTTGACGCTACTCAGACTATGGTTGCTAAAATCGCTGATGACCTTTATGAAGTTCAGGTTGTTGCTTGGTATGACAACGAGAACTCCTACACCAGCCAGATGGTTCGCACCATTAAGTATTTTGCTGAACTTTAATTAGCATAAAACTTTTGAACCTAACCTTCCGTGGCAACTGCTGCGGAAGGTTTTTATTTTTATAATTTTTTGTAATTTTATGAAAAATAAAGAATACTATTGACAAAACCATTGTTTTTATGTGATAATATATTAGAATAAGGTGATGTAGTATGCGAATAATTAGCGGAACTGCAAAAGGACGCCGTCTTCAAACCCTACCGGGCAGTGATGTGCGGCCAACAGCGGACAAGGTAAAAGAAGGCATTTTTAGTGCAATTCAGTTTGATATTGAAGGAAGACGTTTTCTTGACCTTTTTGCCGGAAGCGGCCAAATGGGTCTCGAGGCGTTAAGCCGAGGCGCTCTTTCATCTGTTTTCGTTGACTCATCTAATGATTCTATTAGGGTTTTAAAGGAAAACATTTCAACCGTTGGCTTTGGCGAAAATTCAACCGTTATAAGAAGTGATGCCCTTTCCTTTTTGTCCCTTACAAAAGAAACCTTTGATATTGCTTTTCTCGACCCGCCTTATGCAGCAGGTTTGATTCAAAAAAGTTTAGAAGCCGTCTCGAAAAAGATGTCCGATTTTGGCATTATTATTTGCGAACATCCTGTAGAAGTTTCTCTTCCTGAATCGGTAAATGATTTTTGTGTTTTCAAAAGATACCAATACGGCAAGATAAATGTGACCACATATAAAAAGGAAAACTAAATGAAAAATACTATTGCTATTTATCCCGGCAGTTTTGACCCTATAACTCTTGGTCATCTTGATATTATTTCAAGAGGTTCAAAAATGTTCAGCAAGGTCATTGTTGTGGTAATGTCTAATATTCATAAGAATAACGGGTGTTTTACCATTGACGAACGGGTTGAAATGATAAAAAAATCGGTTTCTCATATTGAAAATGTTGAGGTTGACCGCTATGACGGATTATTGGCAGACTACGCTGCCAATAAAAAAGCCAATGTTATTGTTAAGGGTCTACGCGCTGTGACCGATTTCGAATATGAATTCCAAATGGCGCTTACCAATAAAAAACTTAATCCTGATGTCGAAACCATATTTCTTACAACCAGTGCTGAAAATATGTATTTAAGTTCAAGCATGGTTAAACAAATTGCAAGTATGGGCGGAGATATCACGGACTTTGTTCCCGGCGCAATCCATAACGATATAGTAAAAAGATTAAAGAAAGGAGACTAAATTATGTCTATTGAAGATTTACTCGAACAGTTTGACGAAGTGCTTGAAGGAGGAATGAAACTTCCCGGAAAGAAGACCGTTGTTGACGTTGAAAAACTCCGCGCTCTTATTGATGACATCCGTCTTAACATTCCCGGTGAAATTAAACAGGCTCGCGGCATTGTCGCAGACCGTACCGACATCATCACTAATGCAAAGAGAGAAGCAGACGGAATTATCCGTTCTGCAGAAGAAAGAGCAAAGGCAATGGTTACTCAAGAAGAGATTACCAAACTCGCTCAGGAAAAAGCAAGTGAAATCATTGCTACCGCCCAGTCAAAGAGCCGTCAGATGAGAAAGGCTGCTCAGGACTTTGTTGATGATATTATGCGTAGAGCCGACGAAGGTCTTACCGCTAATCTCGGTGAAGTCAGAAAGACTCGTGCCGCACTTAAACAGGCAGTTCCCTCTGCGGCTCCTGCTCAGGACGAATAATTTTCGTTTAGTAAAGCATCTCTCGGGTAATTCCTGCGGGGTGCTTCTTTTTCGACAAAATTCACTTGATATGAATTTTGTAATATGTTATACTCAATAGGCTAAAAGGAGGTGTGCAGATGGAGAATACTAAAACTATTACAACAAATAAAAACGCTTATCACGAATATTTTGTTATTGAAAGTTTTGAGGCAGGCATTGAACTTACCGGAACCGAGATTAAATCCATCCGTCAGGGCGGTGTTAATCTCAAAGATGCTTGGTGCAGTGTTGATGACGGTCAGATGTACATTAAACAGATGCACATATCTCCTTATGAGCACGGAAACATTTTTAACAAAGACCCTATGAGAGTAAGAAGACTTCTTCTTCACAAAAAAGAAATTATGAGACTTTTTGGTTTGGTTAAACAGCAAGGTCTTGCTCTTGTTCCGTTGTCACTATATTTTAAAGGTTCTCTGGTAAAGGTTCAACTCGGCCTTTGCAAAGGTAAAAAACTCTATGATAAGCGTGCAGTTGCTGCAGAAAAATCTGCTAACCGCGATATGCAGCGCGCATTAAAAGAGCAAAATCGATAAATTACATGGGG
>JAZSLH010000007.1:0-11800 GCA_045535275.1 Acutalibacteraceae bacterium | reverse complement strand
GAAAGGCTTGAAAAAAATCTCAAAGGCCTTAATCTTACATATGAAGTACTTGATGGAATTCGAAACCATACCCGCGGACAACTTCCTGAAACGCTCGAGGGACAAGTTGTGCGTATTGCCGACCGAATAGCCTATATCAATCATGATATTGATGACGCGGTACGAGGCGATATTATCCATGCCGATGATATTCCTTTTGATATTAAACTTGCCCTTGGAACTACAACCGGCGACAGAATAACCGCTTTAGTAAAGGCGGTAGTGCAAAATACCGATGATGTTGTTAAAATGGATACTGCTACCGAAGAGATGTTTAACTCGCTTCACTCCTTCCTTTTTGACAATGTTTACAGAAATCCGAAGGCAAAATCAGAGGAAACAAAAGTTGACGGCATTATTGAAGGACTGTTTAATTATTTTATAGAAAATCCGCATAAAATGCCTGAAGAATTTTCGGTTATAAGTAATGAAGAAGGTGTGGAACGTGCCGTTGCCGATTACATTGCCGGAATGACCGACCATTTTGCGATTTTAACCTATTCGAATATATATATCCCAAAATCTTGGGGAATTTAAAAGGCAGGTGAAACAGGTGGCAATACCGCAGTCCGTTATTGAAGAAATTAAATATAAAAGTGATTTGGAAAGCGTTATTTCCTCCTATATCACCCTTAAAAGAAGAGGTAAAAACCTAATTGGTCTTTGCCCGTTTCACGGCGAAAAAACCCCTTCTTTTACCGTTTATCCCGAAAACGGTTCTTTCTACTGTTTCGGTTGTAAAGTGGGCGGAGATGTTTTTACCTTCACAAAATTAATTGAAAATCTTGATTATATTGATGCTGTTAAACTTCTTGCCGACCGTTGCGGAGTTTCGGTTAACGAGTTCTCTGCTGATGACTCTATGCATCGGCTTAGAAATTCGGTTTATGAAATAAACCGAGAAACCGCAAGGTTTTATTATTCAAATCTTTCAAAACCTGAAGGCAAATGGGCTCTTGACTATTATCTCTCAAGAGGACTGACCCCGCAAACTATTAAATCGTTTGGGTTAGGCGTTGCTCTTGATACTTGGGACAGCCTTTTTAAACACCTTAAAGCCAAAGGTTTTTCCCCTGAAGATATGGTTCAGGCTGATGTAGTCGTTAAGGGTAAAAACGGAGGATATTTCGACCGTTTCAGAGACCGTTCAATGTTTCCTGTTATAAATGTAAGAGGAAATGTTGTCGCTTTCAGCGGAAGAAGGCATACCGAAGATAAGACAGTTGCTAAATATGTAAACACAAAGGACACTGTAGTTTATAACAAGGGTCAAAACCTTTTTGCACTCAATTTTGCAAAGGCACATTGCTCTGAACAGATTATTCTTGTTGAGGGAAACTTTGACGCCGTTTCTCTTCATCAGGCGGGTTTTAAAAATACTGTTGCACCTCTTGGCACAGCCTTTACCTCTGAACAGGCTCTTATACTTAGCAGATATACAAAAGAGGTAGTTTTATGCTTTGACTCGGACGAAGCAGGACAGATTGCGGTTGAAAAGGCTTTTAAAATTCTCGCTCCAACGGGAATTTCGGTAAAAGTTTTAAAACTTCCTGTCGGTAAAGACCCTGACGAGTTTTTAAGAAATAATAAACCGAGCGACTTTGAAAGACTACTTGCTGATGCTCTTCCTGAAACAAAGTATAAATTACTCAAAGCCGCAGATAATATAGACCCCGATTCTGAAGAGGCGAAAATTAAATATCTCAATAATGCCGTTGAAATTCTTGCCTCTAACAATGATGCAATTTCGGTTGATTATTATCTCTCAAAGTTGTCAAAAGATTACGATATTTCTAAAGAAACGCTTTCTGCAAAACTTGCACAAATAAAAAAAGGCAGAGCAGAAGCGCAAACAAAGAGAGAAACCAAAAAGGTTATTGAACAGCGTTTTGACAGAGAAGACGTAAATTCGCAAAGAAGAGGAAATGGACGTGCGGTTTCTGCAGAAGAACTAATTATTTCAATTCTTATGAAGCATCCTGATATGTACTCTGTTCTTTTAGATTTAATAACCGAAGATGATTTTGTTACTGACCTTAATAAAAAAATTTATTCTTCGGTGATAACGGGGCTCTCAAAAAATCAGACCTTTTCAATGTCTGATTTGGGAGACGCTTTCTCTCTCAAAGAACAAGGTTTAATATCGAAACTTTTAAATAACGGTTTTGTTGGTGATAACCCTAAAGCCGTTTTGATAGACTGTGTGAGCGTTCTTAAAAATGAAAAAGCGTTAATCGCTAAAACTGATGACACAGACGATTGGGCAAGTCAAATGCGAAGAATCGCAGATAATAAAAAGGGGAATTAAAATGGAAAAGGAAAACAAAAAGGTTATTTTAACCGAAAACACAGAACTCGAGTATAAAGATTCTGCCGAGGAAAACGAGGTATCCTTTGATGACCTCGAACCCGCTCCCGAAGAACTTTTTGAGGAAGAACAGATGCTCGATATGGATTTCGACGAAGAACCAAGTGAAGATGATTTAAAACTTGAGGAAATGAATGTCGAAAATCTAGATGAAGATGTAAGCCTTGACAATATGTCGCTTGACGACCCAGTTAAAGTTTATCTAAGAGAAATCGGTCGTGTTCCTCTACTCAGTTCTGAAGAAGAAATTCAACTTGCAATACGTATCAATGAAGGTGACGAGAGAGCAAAACAACGCCTAACTGAAGCAAACCTTCGTCTTGTTGTTAGTATTGCCAAAAAGTATGTCGGACGCGGTATGTATTTCCTTGACCTTATTCAAGAGGGCAATGTTGGTCTTATTAAAGCGGTTGACAAGTTTGACTATACTAAAGGTTTTAAGTTTTCGACATACGCTACCTGGTGGATTCGTCAGGCAATTACCCGTGCAATCGCCGACCAGGCAAGAACAATCCGTATTCCTGTTCATATGGTTGAAACTATCAACCGTCTTAAAAAAGTTCAAAGTCAGTTACTCCACGAAAATGGATTTGAACCGACCGAGGAACTTATTGCCGAAAAAATGAATCTTCCGGTTGAGCGTATCCGTGAAATTATGCGAGTTGCTCAGGAGCCTGTTTCAATGGAAACTCCAATCGGTCCTGAGGAAGATTCAAGACTTATGGATTTCATTAAAGACGATGACGCTCTCGCTCCTGATGAGGCTGCTTTAAAAACTATAACCAACGAAGATATTGATTCTGTTTTAAAAACTTTAACCCCAAGAGAAGAAGCAGTTATCCGTCTGCGTTTTGGACTTTATGACGGCAGATGCCATACTCTTGAAGAGGTTGGAAGCGAGTTTAACGTAACCCGAGAGCGTATCCGTCAGATTGAAGCGAAAGCGCTTCGCAAACTCCGTCATCCAGTAAGAAGCAACAAATTCAGATACAAGTAAAGGTATAATATAAATGAATTATTCATATAAAACTAATGGGACTTGCTCTGTAAAAATACAGTTTGATGTTACCGATGGTATTGTTTCAAATGTTAAATATGTCGGCGGATGCAACGGAAATTTAAAGGGCATTTCTGCTCTTATAGAGGGAATGAAGGTTGAAGACGTAATTAAGCGTCTTGAGGGTATAAAATGCGGTTTCAAACAAACTTCGTGCCCCGACCAACTTGCAAAAGCCCTGAAAAATATTCAGCAGAAAACAGGTGATGTTAATGTTTGATGATTATGACATCAAGATTGCGGGAAACAAGCCGTCAGATTCAGTTAAGAAAAATCTGTTTGCTGAGATTTCTACCGATGTAATTCCCGAAGAAGAAGTGCAACGGGCTAAAAAACTCGGCGCTTATATTGCTGACAGATTTTCCGAAGCGTCTGATGCTTATTCAGATGCAGTTGAAGATGCAGATGAAGATATGTTTGTACAGCGTGTTCTCCTTCTTTCCTTTACGGTAACGGCAGTACTCGAATCCCAAATGGTTAATGATGTTGCCGCAGGAGTTGCACAAAAGAGTTTTTTAGACACCGTTAAGAAAAAATATAAAGATATTTTTCCCTATACATCAGATACGGGTGCATTTACCTTCTACTATCTTGCCTTTAGAAGGGGAAGCGAAACCGAGCGGAGAATCGGACAGACCTTTGCTATGCTCTGCTCACACGACGGTGACCCAATTTATCAGGAACTCGGCGAAGTTCTTTTCTGTTGGTTTTCTTCGGTAGTGAAAGACGCTATAAAGGAACACGGGCTTTCTAAATAAATATCAAATCACCCTCCTTAGCATATAATGCTGTTAGGAGGGTGATTTTTATTCCAACAATATATTTAAGTCCTTCAACCCAAGAGTTTAATCCATACTTTGGCGGAGGAAATGAAGAAGAGTATATGAACCTCGTTGCAGACGCTATGATACCGTATTTAAATGCAACGGGTATAAATTATGTGCGAAATACACCTGATATGACCGCTGCATCATCTATACGAGCCTCTAACAGCGGAAATTATGATTTTCACCTTGCACTTCATTCTAATGCATCAGGTGGTACGGTAGGAAGTGTACGGGGAGCGGAATTCTATTATTATCCAAACAGCAGAAATGGTCAAAGGGCGGCTGAAATTTTTGCAAACAACTTTAAAACAATATATCCTTTGCCTGATAACGTAAAAACAGTTCCTACCACAACTTTAGGGGAAGTTGTAAGAACAAGGGCTCCGTCAGTACTTGCCGAGGTGGCATATCACGACAACCCCGAAGACGCCCAGTGGATACGAAACAACATAGATACAATGGCACAGAATTTGGTGCTGTCTCTTGCGGATTACTTTGATATTCCTTTTAATTTTCCAAGTACAAATACCCGCACAGTCTATGTTACAACTCCGCTTGGCGGAAACCTTAATGTCAGAGAACGACCCGATATTAACAGCCCCCGCGTAGCGTCGGTACCTAACGGAGCCGCTTTAACGGTGTATTACGATACGGGAGAATGGTCTCTTATTCAGTACGGCACTATTACAGGATACGTAAATAATAGATTTATTAGTTAAATCGGGGATTTTTCCCCGATTTTTCTTGTGTTTTTTTGGAAAGTTGTGTATAATAGTTTTAAAAGGGGAAATTTGTGGCTTTTTAAGGAGATGTAAATTTGTTATTTGATTTAATCAGTGGAAACAACATGTCACTAACAAGTGTAGTTATTTACATTTTGTCGGCCTTAGCGGTCATATTCTTAACTATGCCAATTCACGAATTTGCCCATTCTTTTGCGGCATATAAACTAGGGGACAAGGCTCAGAAATATTCCGGAAGACTAACCCTTAATCCCTTTGCCCATATAGACTATCTTGGAGCCCTTGCAATACTTTTTGTCGGCTTTGGTTGGGCAAAACCCGTAAGTGTTAATCCTTATTATTTTAAAAATCATAAGGTAGGAATGGCTTTGACTGCTCTTGCAGGTCCGGTTGCAAATCTTCTTACCGCCTTTATTGCTATCTTTTTTTGCAATCTTTTTACCTTTCTCTCTTTTTCTTTTAGTAGTTTTGCAATTTTAGGATATATTGCTCTCTTCTTTGAGTTTATCGGAAGCATAAATCTCGGCCTTGCCGTATTTAATCTAGTCCCGCTTCCTCCGCTTGACGGCTCAAAGGTTTTGGCTATAATTCTACCCGATAGAATTTATTATAAGGTTATGGAGTATGAACGATATATCTATTTCCTTTTAATAATACTTCTTGTAACCGACGTACTGACAAGGCCGATAAATCTAGTTACAAGTTTCATTTACTCTGCTTTTAATTTAGTTACCGCGTTACCTTTTATTATATTGTTTTGATAGGTGATTTATGGAAAACGTACTGCTTTATAAGATGGACGAGTTTGAGGGTCCTTTAGACCTTCTTCTTCAACTTATCGCAAGAAACAAACTGAATATTTATGATATTAAGATATCCGTTCTTGTTGAGCAGTATCTTGAGCAAATAAACCTTATGAAAGAAAACAAAATGGATATTTCCAGTGAGTTTCTTGAAATGGCGTCCCGTCTGCTCTACATAAAAACTGTTAGTCTTCTTCCAAAACACGAAGAAGCCGAGCAGTTAAAACAAGAACTGACAGGCGAGTTGCTGGAGTTCAGTATCTGCAAACAGGTTGCAGAAAAGTTTGCAACAATGACCGACGGTTTTGATACTTTCATTCGTCCACCTGAGCCTTTTGAAACCGATAAAACTTATATTCTAACACACGACAGTACTGATATTTATAACGCTTATATCACTGCAATGGGAAGAATGGACAGGCGTATTTCTGTTCCAACCAAGGCATTTACTAAAATTGTTGCTAAAAAAATCTATTCTGTGTCTTCAAAGATAATTTTCGTTATGCGTAACCTTTGGGGTAAGGGAAAAAGAAGTCTTTCAAGTCTTTATTCTTCTTCTCGTGACCGTTCTGAACTTGTCGCAACCTTCCTTGCGGTCCTTGAACTTACGAAAGCAAACCGCGTTAGGATTTCAGGAGATAGCGAAAACACAGAAATCGAACTTATTAAGGAGAAAAAACGCAATGCAAAATAAAGAACTTATTAAAGCAGCACAGGCGGTTATTTTTTCTTCGGGTGAGCCTTTGGCTATAAGCCGACTCTCTGAAATTTTTGAACTTACCCCCAAGAAAACTGAAGAACTGGTTTCTTTAGTTGCCGAAGATATTGATAAAAGTGATTTAGGTTTTACACTTATTCGCCTTGATGACCATGTTCAGTTCGCCACCAAGAAAGAATATGCTTCTTACATAAAGGCGGCGTTTGATATTAAGAGAAAAACCCCGCTTTCTCCGGCTGCGTTTGAGGTCTTGGCTGTTATTGCTTACAATCAGCCCGTTACCAAGGCTTTTGTCGAGCAGGTCAGAGGGGTTGACTGTTCAAGCGTTATAGCAACCCTTGTTGAGAAAGATTTAGTTGAGGAACGAGGAAGACTTGAACTTCCGGGAAGACCCTTGCTTTACGGTACAACCAAGAATTTTCTCAGATGCTTTTCGCTGTCTTCACTAAAAGATTTACCTCCGCTTCCTGAAAGCGACAAGAACGCGGTTGACGTTGCCGAGCAACTTGAGGTCCGTCCTGATATATAACCGTATAAATTAGTAACAAATGTAAAAAATACAATATATAAAACAAAGATAGGAGAAGAAAAAATGTCTGAAAAAAATATTGAGTCCATAATGAGTGTAACCCTCGAAAATCTTAAAGCAATGGTCGATGCTGATACTATTATCGGTACTCCGATTTATGCGGGTGAAGTTACCCTTATTCCTGTTTCCAAAGTTTCTTTTGGACTTGCAACCGGAGGTTCAGACCTTCCCTCAAAAACCCAGTCCAATACTTTTGGCGGCGGCGGTGGAGCAGGTGTAACAGTTACACCTATAGCCTTTATAAGTGTTTGCGGAACAAATGTCAAAATGCTTCAGGTAAATGCTACTCTGACCCCTGTTGACAAGATTATTGACCAGGTTCCCGAACTTTTACAGAAGGTTCGTGAAATGTTTGAAAAAAAGACTGTAATTGATAACGAGAGCAACGATATAGCATAATGAAAGACAATAAAGTAAGACTTCAAAAGTTTCTGGCTGAAAACGGCGTGGCATCACGCCGTAGGTCAGAAGAACTTATTGAATACGGCAAAGTTAAAGTTAACGGCCGTGTTGCAATTATAGGAGATAAAATTGACCCTATAAGAGATAAGGTAACTGTTATGGGCAAGAAGATTGTTGCCTCGAACGAAAAGGTTTACATAATGTTGCATAAACCTAGGGGTTTTGTCACTACAATGAGCGACGAACGTGACAGAAAGTGTGTGGCTCAACTTGTCAGCGACGTTCCTCAAAAAGTTTTTCCTGTAGGTCGGCTTGACCGAAATTCCGAGGGAATTTTATTAATGACTAATGACGGTGAGTTTGCTAATAGAATAACCCACCCGTCGTCGCATGTTAATAAAACCTATCGTGTTACGGTCAAAGGAACTGTTTCAGATGAACAGATTGATACCTTATGTACCGGTGTTGATATTGACTCCGATGGAAGACCGACTCTCCCTTGCGATGTTTTTGTTATTGAGCGTAAGCCTGACAGAACCGTTCTTAACTTTATAATACACGAAGGGCGAAACCGACAGATTAGAAAAATGTGTGAGAAGGTTAGCCTTGAGGTTATTAGGCTTAAAAGAACCGAAATTGCAGGAGTAAAACTTGGAATGCTCGGTCAGGGTAAATGGAGAAATTTAAATGAAAAGGAACTTAAAAGACTTACAAACATTTCTCAGAATAAAAAGTAAATTTTTTCTCTAAAATGCTTGTCTATTTATTAGTTTTATGATATACTTTTATGCAAGTATGATTTTTGTTTTATTACTTTACGGAGGGCTTTTATGAGCGTTACAGATAGCAAAACTATGTTTGAATCTGAGGTGTCTGCACTTTCTGATTCAAACGCCAGAAAGCGTTTAGCAATGCTTTTTGATGACGGTACTTTTATTGAAATTGACCGTTTTCTTAAAAATAAAGAAACAGAATGTGAGGTTGTAGCCGCCTATGGCGAAGTAAACGGAATGACCGTTTATGCATACGCTCAGAGCGTTGAGGTCAATAAGGGCGCTATGGGTAAAGTTCAAGCGGCAAAAATTTCGCATATTTATGATTTAGCAACTAAAACAGGGGCACCTGTTGTTGCAATTTTTGATTCATTCGGCGCTCATATTGACGAAGGTGTTGAAGCACTTGAAGCCTATGGCTCACTAATTAAAGCTGCCGGAAACATTTCGGGCGTTGTTCCTCAAATCTCCGTTGTTGCCGGTACCTGTATCGGCAGCGCCGCAGTTCTCGCAAATATGGCAGACTTTTTGGTTATGACCAAAAATTCAGAATTTTACATAACTTCTCCCTCTTTGAGTGGTTCAAAAGACAGTGAACTTTCAGCGGCTTCAATCGTTACAGATTCAGACACTGCTGCTATGGAAAAGGTTGCTGAACTTTTGGCTTATTTACCCTCAAACAACCTATCAGAGCCTATGATGGCAGAATACTCTGCTTGTGTTGGCGAAAACATCATTGATTCCATAGTTGACCAAGGCAGTTTCTTTGAAGTATCTGCTGATAACGGAAAATGCATTCAAACGGGTTTTGCCCGTATTGGAGGAGCATCGGTCGGTATTATTGCAACTAATCCTAAAGAAAATGATGGATACTATTGTGGTTGCGGAGCAAAGAAGGCAGCAAAATTTGTTCGTTTTTGCGATGCTTTCTCAATTCCAGTTATTACACTTGTAGATTCACTCGGCATCAGTGACCAGTCAGGCGAAGTTAAATCTGTTTCAGTTTTAACAAGTGCCTACAGTGAGGCAACGACGCCCAAAATTACTGTTGTTACTGGTAATGCGATTGCGGGTGCCTATATTGCGTTTGTATCCTCTGCTGCGGCTCCTGACCTTGTTCTTGCTTGGTCTAATTCGGTTATAGGTGCCCTTGAACCGATGACCGCCGTTCAACTTCTTTACAAAGACAGACTTGCTGCGGGAGAAAGCCGTCAGTCTCTTGAGTCTGAATATGCTTTAGATAAATGCTCTCCGTTTAGGGCTGCTGCTGTAGGTCTTGTGAACGATGTCATCTCGCCTGATGAAACATCAGTGAGGGTTATCTCTGCACTAGATGTTCTTTCCTCAAAGAGAGTTACTACTTTAAGTAAAAAACATACAAATATTCCGCTTTAATGGAGGTTAATATATTATGAAACAGTTAAAAGTTACAGTAAATGGGACTACTTATGATGTTTGTGTTGAAGAGGTTGGCGAGGTTGCTGGTGCTCCTGTAGTCGCTGCTGCCCCTGCCGCTCCCGTTTCTGCACCCGCTCCCGCTGTTGCTGGCGGCGAAAATGTATCTGCACCAATGCCCGGAACCGTTCTTTCGGTAAATGTTTCTGTCGGACAGGCAGTTAAAAAAGGCGATGTTCTTTGCGTTCTTGAGGCTATGAAGATGGAGAATGAAATCTATGCTCCGCGTGACGGCGAAATTGCGGCAGTTAGTGTTTCAAAAGGCGAGTCTGTAGAATCAGGCAAAGTTCTTGTTGTTCTTAAATAATTATAGAAAGAGGTTCTTTTCTTTATGGCACGTATTGGTATTACCGAAACTGTTTTAAGAGACGCTCATCAGTCGCTTATTGCAACCAGAATGTCAATGGAAGATATGCTTCCAATGCTCGAAAGTCTCGACAAAATAGGCTATCATTCGCTTGAGTGTTGGGGCGGCGCGACCTTCGACAGTTGTTTGCGTTTTTTAAATGAAGACCCTTGGGACAGACTTCGCACCATCAGAAAGCACTGTCCGAATACAAAATTACAGATGCTTTTCCGTGGTCAGAATATGCTTGGCTATCGTCATTATGCAGACGATGTTGTAGAATATTTTGTTCAGAAGTCTGTTGCAAACGGTATTGACATTCTCCGTATTTTTGATGCCCTTAACGATTTTAGAAATCTTGAAACCGCTATTGCGGCAGCAAAGAAAGAGGGTGCCCACACACAAGCAGCAATTTCTTATACAACAGGCCCCGTATTTGATATTGAATATTACACAAATTATGCAAAGCAACTTGAAAATGCCGGTGCAGATTCAATTTGTGTAAAGGATATGGCAGGTCTTCTTACCCCTTACGGCACGTATGACCTCATTAAAGCACTTAAAGAAACCGTTAAAGTTCCCATTCAGGTTCATTCCCACTATACTTCGGGACTTGGCTCAATGGTTCTTCTTAAGGCAATTGAAGCAGGTGCTGATGTAGTTGATACTGCTATTTCACCCCTTGCTCTTGGAACTTCTCATGCCGCTACAGAGGCAATAGTTGCCGCTCTTCAAGGTACACAGTATGATACAGGTCTTGACCTTGAAGCCCTTGCAGATGTTGCAAAAATGGCAACCGTTCTTCGCGAGAAATATCTTGACAGCGGACTTCTAAACACTAAAATGCTCGGTGTTGACGGAAAGACCCTTATTTATCAGGTGCCTGGCGGAATGCTTTCCAACCTTGTTTCCCAACTCAAACAAGCAGGAAAAGAAGATAAACTTACCGAGGTTCTTGCAGAAGTTCCCAAAGTTCGTGCTGACTGCGGTTATCCTCCTTTGGTTACCCCTTCTTCGCAGATTGTCGGTACACAAGCGGTGTTTAACATTATTGGTGGCGAACGTTATAAGATGGTTACCAAGGAGTTCAGAGGTCTTGTCCGCGGTGAATACGGAAAAACTCCGCTACCCATCGACCCTGAGTTCAGAAAAATGATTATTGGTGATGCACAGCCTATTGATTGCCGTCCTGCAGACCTTATTGAACCTGAACTTGAAAAACTCAAACAAGAGGTTGCTCCCTGGATGGAACAAGAGGAAGACCTTTTGTCCTATGCTCAGTTTGACCAGGTTGCAATTAAATTCTTTGAAGAACGCAACAATAAGAAGTATAAGGTTGACTCTAAACACGCTGATGCTAACTCTGCAATTCATCCCGTTTAAAAAATACTTGCTTTTATTTATTTTATCTGTTATAATCAATTCGTTATATTGTTATTATAGTTTGGAGGTATAGTATATGGGCGTTCTTGAAATAATAATCGGCGTTCTCGTATTACTTGTTTCAATTGTTGTTATTGGTGTTGTTCTTTTACAACAGGGTCACCGTGCAGGAATTAACGGTGCCATTTCCGGTGCTGCCGACACTTTCCTTTCCAAGACAAAGGCAAGAACTGCAGATGCTAAACTTGCTCGAATGACCAAGTTTATTGCAATAGCCTTCTTTGTTGTTGTTCTTGC